>NZ_JADEWA010000495.1:0-3893 GCF_015207865.1 Dolichospermum sp. LEGE 00246 | reverse complement strand
AGATGACTTTTGCTATTAGACTGGGAATTCATTCCCAGGCGGGGTATGGGTTTTACGTTAAGTTGACACCAATGGCACAGGGCCTACCCCTACATTAAATCTAAACTCAAGTTGACACTCTCAGCGGCTTTAGTCATCTTCAGATGACTTTTGCTATTAGACTGGGAATTCATTCCCAGGCGGGGTATGGGTTTTACGTTAAGTTGACACCAATGGCACAGGGCCTACCCCTACATTAAATCTAAACTCAAGTTGACACTCTCAGAGGCTTTAGCCACTGAGCTTTACCCTTACCGGATATTCCTGTAAAATATATTTGTGACTATATCTGAGCAAATCTTACCACTGTATAAAAACCCAGAACGGTTAGAAAATCGGCTGGGAGAAATTCCCCCAGAACCGGGGGTTTATTTGTTGCGGGATGGCAGCGATCGCCTAATATATATAGGTAAATCTCGTAAATTGCGTTCTCGTGTCCGTTCCTATTTCCGCGACTCCACCAACAAGACGGAACGGATCAACACAATGGTTAAATTAGTGACAGAAATTGAATTCATTGTCACTGATACCGAAGCCGAAGCATTAGCCCTAGAAGCCAATTTAATTAAACAGCATCAGCCATATTTTAACGTCTTACTCAAAGACGATAAAAAATATCCCTATCTGTGCATTACTTGGTCAGATGAATATCCGCGCATTTTCATTACCCGCAAACGTCAATTAGGAAAAGCCAAAGATAAATATTACGGTCCTTATACAGATTCCGGTTTATTACGAGAAATTGTCCATTTGTGTAAAAAGATTTTTCCTTTACGACAAAGACCACAACCTTTATTTAAAGATCGTCCCTGTTTAAATTATGATATTGGTCGTTGTCCTGGTGTTTGTCAAAAATTAGTTTCCCCGGTTGAATATGCAAAAATTGTCCAAAAAGTAGCGATGGTTTTTCAAGGTAGAACTCAGGAACTAATTGATATTTTAACAGCACAAATGGAAACAGCCGCAGCAGAATTGAATTTTGAAACTGCGGCAAAAATTCGTGATCAAATTGGAGCATTAAAATCCCTTCATGCGGCTCAAAAAGTATCCTTACCTGATGATACAGTATCACGAGATGCGATCGCTTTAGCCGCCGATGATCAACACGCCTACATTCAATTATTCCAAATTCGCGCCGGTCAATTAGTGGGACGCTTGGCTTTTGTTGCTGACTCCCACCCTGAACCGGGAGCAATTTTACAACGAGTTTTAGAGGAACATTATCAAACAGCAGAAAGTGTAGAAATTCCCAGCGAAGTCTTAGTACAGCATGATTTACCAGATAGTGAAATTTTGTCCGCTATTCTAACAGAACGCAAAGGCAGAAAAGTGACAATTTTCAATCCTTTGCGACAAAGTAAGGCAGAATTAATAGAAATGGTCGAAAAAAATGCCCAATATGAATTACAAAGAATGCAAAAATTGGGTGATAGTAATTTACAAGCAACCCAAGATCTAGCCGCTATTCTCGACTTACCAGATTTACCCAAACGCATTGAAGGATATGATATTTCTCATATTCAAGGAACTAATGCAGTAGGTTCTCAAGTCGTATTTATTGATGGTTTACCAGCCAAACAATATTACCGACATTATAAAATTAAAAATCCTGATATCACAATTGGTCATTCCGATGATTTTGCCAGTTTAGCAGAAGTTATTAAGAGAAGATTTCGTAAATATATTGAAGATCCAAAATTAGCAAGATTAGGTAATACTGACTGGCCTGATTTAATTATGATTGATGGTGGTAAAGGTCAACTATCTGCCGTTGTGGGGATTTTAACGGAAATGAATCTATTCGCAGATTTGCGGGTTGTCAGTTTAGCCAAAAAACGAGAAGAAATCTTTTTACCCCACTCATCAAAACCTTTAGAAACAGACTCAGAACAACCAGGAGTCCAGTTATTACGAAGATTGCGAGATGAAGCTCATAGATTTGCTGTCAGTTTTCATCGTCAACAAAGAAGTGATAAACTAAAGCGATCGCATCTAGATGAAATTCCCGGTTTAGGACAAAATCGGCAAAAGTTGTTATTAGCGCATTTTCGCTCCCTTGATTATATTCGTCAAGCCACACCTACACAATTAACAGAAGTTCCCGGAATTGGTTCACGATTAGCGCAAGAGATTTATGATTATTTCCATCCTGTTTAAATATATTTTTTCAGAGATACGAACCACAGAGGACACAGAGGACACGGAGGTAAAACAATTTCTTAATCAATACCTTCTCCATTTTTTGTAGGTCGGGTTAAGCGACAGCGCAACCCGACGCATTTGTTGGGTTATGGCTATGGCTCCTACGTCGCCACGCAAGCTATCGCCACACTTCGTGAACGTACCTCAACCTAGAGGTATTGTTAATTGAATTGTATTGGTTCTTGACTTCTGCTGTATTATTAACCAAATTTGTAAATACCATAGTGTTACCAGATGAAAATCAGTCTCTGTATGATTGTAAAAAATGAAGAAACTAGCTTACCAAAATGTCTAGGAAGTGTTAATAATTTTGTTGATGAAATTATAGTTATTGATACGGGTTCAACTGACAAAACCCCACAAATTGCCCAACAATTTGGAGCTAAAGTGTATTATTTCCCCTGGAATAATAACTTTAGTTCGGCTCGAAATGAAGCTTTAAAATATGTAACAGGTGATTGGATTTTAGTTTTAGATGCTGATGAAACTTTGACAGATGAAATTATCCCCTTACTTAAAACAGTTATTAGCAAAGAAGAATATTTGGTAATTAATTTAGTACGTCAAGAAGTCGGTTCAACACAATCACCTTATTCTCTGGTTTCTCGACTATTTCGTCATCATCCTAATATATCTTTTGATCGCCCTTATCATGCTTTAATTGATGATAGTGTCACCGCAATTCTCACTCAAGAACCACATTGGCAAATTGGTTATTTACCAGGAGTAGCAATTCTCCATACAGGTTATCAAAAAGCTGTAATTAATGAACAGAATAAATATGCTAAAGCCGCAGCCGCAATGGAAGAGTTTTTTGCCAGTCACCCCAATGATGCTTATGTATGCAGTAAATTGGGAGCTTTATATATGCAAATGGGGAAAATTGATGCGGGTATGGAGTTATTAAATCGAGGATTAAATCAATTAATTGGTAATCAGGTTAATGAAGAAAAAAAAACATTAAATAAATTTAAACATTCGCAGTCACAGAAAGTTGAAGTTGCTTTCAATGAAGATATAAATTATGATATTTTGTATGAACTGCATTACCATTTAGGAATTGCTTATACAAATTTAAAAAATTTGCCCCCAGCTATTTCTCATTATCAAGCTGCGGTAAAATTGCCTATCTATCCCCTTTTGAAATTAGGAGGATATAATAATTTAGGAAATTTACTCAAAAATGTAGGAGATTTACCAGAAGCAAAAATTGCTTATGAAACAGCCATAAAAATTGATCCTAATTTTGTAATTGGTTATTATAATTTAGGCATGGTATGTAAAGCAATGGGGTTATTTAGTGAAGCTATTGATGCCTATAATAATGCCATTAATTTGAATCCTGACTATGCAGAAGCTTATCAAAATTTAGGGGTTGTACTCTTGAAAATTGGCGATGTTTCCGGTAGTTTAGAAGCTTTTGAATATGCCATTTCTCTCCATGAATTAAACAACCCTGAAGAAGCAAAACGACTTTATCAAGGTTTAAAGGAAATGGGTTTGATTTGATTTTAGGTTACTTTTTTAACAAATAGAACCCGATCATTTCTTTCATAGATTTTATACCAAATTCTATCTTTATCATTAACTTGATATATTTCTTGGGTATTGATAATCTCTTGATTATCAATGTTTCTAAATTCATATTTACC
>NZ_JADEWA010000056.1:0-18738 GCF_015207865.1 Dolichospermum sp. LEGE 00246 | reverse complement strand
GAGTTATGATATTTATATGGAAGTAAAGCATCATTTTCTTATAATTGATGTAAATATTCTTAATTTATGACTAAAAAAGTAAAAGAAGTAATTAAATTACTAGAAAATGATGGATGGGTACATATACGAACTACGGGTAGTCATAGACATTTTCGGCATCCAAATAAGCAAGGGACTGTAACTGTTCCAGGAAAATTGTCTGATGATCTTAAGTTAGGTACGCTTAATAGCATTTTTAAACAAGCTGGTCTAAATGGAGATAATTAATTATGATCGCTCTAACTCCGAAAACTATAAATTATATTGTGATAGTCGAAAAAGCTGATCACAATTTTTCGGCTTATGTCCCTGATTTATTGGGATGTGTAACTACCGGTGAATCAATTGCAGAAATTGAAAAAAATATGAAAGAAGCTATTATTGGGCATTTAAAAGTAATGCGAGAATATGGTGATCCTATTCCTGAATCATCCTCTATCTATGAACTTGATAGTCCTGCAAGTATTATTCTGCAAGTAAGTATTCCTATAGGTTTTTAATCTTGACTTTTGCATATTTCATGCTTTGCAGTTGGGTAATTAAGTCTGCTTCTAGTTGGGCTTCCGTTTGGGTGGTCATGGTTGATATTTTTTAAGTATGAGAGACTATTTTAATATAGCAATCCTATTTGAGTTTTTTAATCATCTGTTGGCTTCCACACCCGCCTGGGAATAAATTCCCTGTCTCATAGCTCAAGTCCGTTAAAACGGACTAATAAATTTTCCTAGTGTTTAGTCATCTTCAGATGACTTTTGCTATTAGACTGGGAATATGGCTTACGCCACGCTACGCTATCATTCCCAGGCGGGTTATAGGTTTTACGTTAAGTTGACACATATCAGCACTGCTAAACCCCTACCCATAAAATCAAGTAATTAAGCCGTGTTGAGTATAAGTTATGAGGTATTCAAAGGGTTAAGTTCCTTTTGAGACCACGATAATGTTACCACTACAAACAATCTAATTGAGATTTTTGTGAGCGATCGCTCATTTACCTGTCAAAATAAATTTGATTGACATAAAACTAAGATTATCGCTGTCCAGATGTGTCTAGACTTTGGTAATTTTGGGTAAGTTTTATAGAACGGTTAGGAGTCAAGTTACAGTAATCATCACACCTGCACTTTCATTCCCTAATCTATCCACAGCACATACCGCATAAGTTCCCGGTGGAACTGTCGCAAAGGTAGTACCAGCGGATAAAATGCGTTGAATTATCCAATTATTGCTATTTTGCGAATATAGAGTCCAAGAACGCACAGGTTGACTATCTCCTGCTTCCCAATTTAATTTTCCATCCATAAACTTGAGGTTTTTGGGAGGTGGTGGCGTGATGGAACTTTGCCATGACATAATGGGAACTAAGGCAGGTGTGGGATAATCGGTTCTAAATTGGTCAGCAATGCCTTGACGATTTTCTTTAATGCCAGTCATGCTGAAAAAGATATTACCCAAAGATAAACTACCTGCTAAATTCCGAGAAATCTGAATCTGCTTGACAATTTCGCTGTTTTTCCATTCCTTCCCATCTAGCTGTCCGAGATTGTTACCTGCATAGACATGACGCTGTTTGGTATTAATCTCCGTCCACCATTTCAGCAAAGTTTGATAACCTTGTTTAGTTTGGTCAGTCCGCCAGTAAAGTTGAGGAGCAATATAATCTATCCAGCCTTGCTGTAACCATTTTTTAGAATCTGCATAGAGAACATTATAGGCATCTAACCCGACAATTCCCGCAGGTTCTCCAGAACGATAAATACCAAAAGGACTAATCCCAAATTTCACATGAGGTTTGGTGGCTTTGATTCCTTGGGAAAGTCGCAATACCATTTGATTGACGTTTTCCCGTCGCCAATCTTCTAAACTCAGTTTACCGCCACTGGCTTTATAAGCTGCGTAGGTTTTATGATCGGGAAAAGGTTTACCAGATATGGGGTAGGGGTAAAAATAATCATCTAAATGAATCGCATCTAAATCATAACGGCGGACAACATCAATAATGACGTTGTATGCTCTGTCTTGAACGATTTTTGCACCGGGGTCCATCCATAGTTGACTACCCCATTGATAAACAACTTCGGGATTTGTCACGGCAATATGAGGACGAACAGTGGAAACTTGACTGTTAGCTCTAGCGCGGTAAGGATTAAACCAAGCGTGTAATTCAATATTGCGTTGATGACATTGGGCGATCGCAAATTCCAAAGGATCATAAAATGGACTTGGCGCTTTTCCCTGCGTTCCCGTAATCCAAGCACTCCAAGGTTCTAAGTCAGAAGCATATACAGCATCACCTTCCGGTCTGACCTGCAAAACTAAAGCGTTGAAATTCAAAGCTTGTAACTGTTTAATAATCGCCACCAATTCCGCTTTTTGCTGTTCCACAGACAGTCCTGGCTTAGAAGGCCAATCACTATTCCACACAGTCGCAACCCAAGCGCCTCGAAATTCTCGCCGATGATTTACTTTAACGGTATTAGAGGTTGTCGGTTTAGGTGTAGGAATCGTTGTGGTTATAGGTGCTGCAACAATATAATCAGAAGGAATTTTTTCCGCTTTTCCCAAATACACTAAAGCCTGATAAACCATCACTGCCACATCTGCACGAGTAGCGGCTGTTTTATAATTTAGTATTTTGACGTTGGGATAATTCACCACCCAACCAGCACGGGTCGCCAAACCTATTTGATTAATTCCATAGTAAGGAATTAAAGATCCATCTTGATAAATTTCTGCCAGTTTACTCACTAAATCCAGGTCAACTTGACCAGCAATTCCCAAACCATTGACAATTGCGACTAAAGCATCACCCTTAGCAATACTTTCATCTATCCCAAACCGCTTGTTCGGATAACCCGTCAAAAATCCAGTTTCATAAACTTTCTTAATCGCGTTTATTGCCCAATGGGTCTGGGGAACATCTCCAAAAGGCAGATATGCACGTTTAACTGGTTGGGAAAAAACTGAAGCGATAATGGCAGCAAATTCAGCGCGAGTTACAGGGTTATTGGGGCGACAAGTTCCATCAGGATAACCGCTGATAATCCGCCGTGCTGCTAAAGCTTCTATAAATGGTCGGGACCAATGATTTTGAATATCGGAGAAAGTTATAGGAGTAGATACCATATTTAAGGAGATAGTTACATCTTCTGTTAATTTAGCAATTTTTAAGTCATAGTTGCTAATTTTCTGGGAATGCAGTCAAACATATAAGTTTTTTAAATCTCTCTTTTCCAAAAAAATCACATTTCTATGTTTATTGAGAATATACCCAGTTAATTCTCAAGATTATTGAGAATGTAATCAATAAGCTAACGATTTTACTAGGGTATTGACATCTGGAAATTTTATGCTATTGTCAAGATATATGATCTGAAAGTATTTATATCTAAAAACTGGCGTTGCGGAAGGAAAGAATTTTTTGCACGCAGAGACGCAGAGACGCAGAGAGTATAAAGTTTTATTTTCTGAATTTTATTGACTATGTCTTTTGATATAGTAATCACGACTTGACAAGTAATACCAGTTAACATGAATAATCGTCAGTTGCTAGAAGTTAGCGAGTATGTATGTTTGGGGTTATCAGTATTAGGAACAATAGTAGCGACAGTGACGCAACAGGTGGTTTATGCAGTTATTCCCCTGAGTTTAAGTGTAGCTTTAAATTTAGTTAATCGTCCTAAGTTTAATTATTCCCAATCACAAATTGAGCAATTACAAACAAGGTTGCAAAATATCACTGAAGAATTTTACCAAGTTGAAAAAACCATGAATACCTCTAATCAACGTTTGGAACAAATCGAAGATTGGAGACAACAACTCAGCCAAATTATTGACCAAACTATTGAAATTGCCATTAATGAACGTTTGGGAAAACTTGAAGTTTATAAACAAGAAATTAGTCAAATTATTGATCAGAAAATTCAAATATCAATTCAAAAATTGAGTACGGAATTTACTCAGATTCATCAACAAATCGAAGTTGTTAATTCTCGATTTGCAGAAATTGATAATTCAACCCAGAAATTGCATCAGACAATTTTAGAACAGAACCAATCAATAGGTGAGATTAAAGAAACTCAAAAAAGTGAAATTTCCAAAAATAATGACATCCTTGATTCTATTAACCAACGGTTGACAGATGGATTAACAGAATTAGATAGTTTGTTCACAGCTTTGGTACAACCGTTACAGGTTGAAAATAAATCAAATCCGCAAACAGCAAGCCAAGAAAAAGAAGAAATTTCCCCAATTAATAAATTAGATTCTATTAGCAATTCTATTAACAAATCGTTGAAAACATTGGATGTCTTGACGGAATTAAATACTTGGTTTAACCAGTCACAGTTAGGAAATGAATCAAGTATAAAAGAATCAGATAATTATCAAGAACCACTAGAAGTAATTGCTACCACATCTTCATCAAATGACAACACCGAAAAATTAGTATTTATTGGTACTCTCAAAGGACATGAAAAAAAAGTTCTTGCTGTAGCTTTTAGTCCAGATGGGAGATTTTTAGCAAGTGGCAGTGATGATACAATTATTAAATTGTGGGATTTAGCAACTCAGCAACATCGCACCTTTGCAGGACATGGGAAATATTCTTGGTCTAGAGGGATTAATTCTCTAGCTTTTAGTCCAGATGGTAAATTTTTAGTAAGTGGTAGTGATGATAAAACTATTAAATTATGGGATGTAAATTTAGGAATAGAAGTTTTCACTTTTACAGGACATGAAGAAAGAGTTAATGCTGTCTCCTTTAGTCCCTTGGGGAAAATTTTAGCCAGTGGAAGTAAAGACAAAACAGTTAAACTGTGGTCATTAGAAACAGGAAAAGAAGTTTACTCTTTCAAAAGTCATACCGATGATGTTTTATCTGTAACTTTTAGTCCCGACGGTAAACTATTAGCTAGTGGTGCAGGTGGTAATGATAAAACTATCAAGATTTTACAATTAGCTGAAAATAAAGTGAAAACCTTAACAGGACATTCTGATTGGTTTGGAGGGATTACATCTCTAGCATTTAGTCCCGACGGAAAAACTTTAATTAGTGGTAGTCAAGACAAAACTATTAAACTTTGGAATCTAGAAACTAGTCAAGAAATTAAAACTTTATCAGGACACTCTGATCATATTTGTTCTGTTGCATATAGTCCCAATGGACAAATTTTTGCGAGCGCTAGTAAAGATAAAACAGTGAAATTATGGTCAGTCGCTAGTGGAGAAGAAATTTCTAGCGTCAAATGTACTGATTCTGTAATTTACTCAATTACTTTCAGTCCAGATGGTAAAATATTAGCGGCTGGAAGTGGAGATACAACCATTACTCTGTTTCCCATAGCATAAGTTTGATTCTACAGGTAGGGTAAAGCATGAGCTAAACCCTTACACCTCTGGGTTTTGAGCGTTGCTGATAGCCATATTGAAGTAGAAAAAAGGAAAATTAAAAATCTTCACCTTTGCGCCTTTGCGCCTTTGCGTGAGACTAATTCATACTTTCATTCACCAACGCCATAATCAATAAAAACGGGGAAATCTGCAATCTGAGGATTATTTAAATGCTGCTATATTTAAGAATTGAAAATTTCGCCTTAATTGATCATCTGGAATTGGATTTTGGTGTAGGTTTAAATGTATTAACGGGAGAAACCGGCGCAGGAAAATCAATCATATTAGATGCCATTGATGCCGTTTTGGGTGGTAAAGTCTCTAGTCGGGCGATTAGAACTGGCACAAATCGCGCTATCGTGGAGGCGACTTTTAGCGTCACTCCGCCTTTAGCTGCTTGGTTAAGTGAACAAGAAATTGATTTAACCGATGATCATGCTGTGATCATTAGTCGAGAAATTGCCACCACTACTAGTAATATCCGCAGTAGATCAAGAGTAAATGGAGTGCTGGTAAATCGCCCCTTAATGGCAGGATTACGAGACAGTTTAGTAGAAATTACAGCACAAGGACAAACGGTACAGGTGGGACAATCTGCCCAAGTTCGGGATTGGTTAGATTTATATGGTGGTGATGCCTTGTTGCACAAACGCCAAAATGTTGCCGCTGCTTTTATTCTATATCAACAAGCCCGGCAAGCACTGGAAAAACGCCGGACATCAGAACGGGAACGGCTGCAACAATTGGATTTACTCACCTATCAAGTGCAAGAATTGGGTGCGGCTAATCTTGATGATGCCCAGGAAATGGAGCAATTAAATCAAGAAAGAGAACGCCTCAATCATGTTGTGGATTTACAACAAATGAGTTACAAGGTTTATCAGGCTTTGTATCAAGATGATCAGGAAACTCGCACTGCTGCTGATTTATTAGCCGATGGAGAGATGACATTAACTCACATGGTGGAGTATGATCCTCAATTACAATCTCTCTTGGAATTGGTGCGAGATGCAGTGGCAGCAGTGATGGAAGTGGGGAGACAAATTAGTATTTATGGAGAAGGGTTAGAAGCAGATCCGCAACGGTTGGAAGAGGTGGATGAACGGATACGGGAATTAAAACAAATTTGTCGTAAATATGGACCTACTTTAACGGAAGCGATCGCTTATTATGAACGTATTCAAACTGAATTAGCTGAACTAAATAATAGTGAACAATCTATCGAAACTTTAGAACAACAAGAACAATTATCTTTACAAGCACTCCAGCAAGTTAGCCACCAATTAACCCAATTACGTCGTCAAACTGCGGCTAATTTAGAATCTCGGTTATTAGCCCAACTCAAGCCGTTAGCAATGGATAAGGTGAAATTTCAAGTAGAAATCGTCCCCATTACCCCCGCAGCTACAGGTGCAGATAAAATTACTTTTATGTTTAGTCCTAACCCCGGTGAACCTATCCAACCATTAACAGAAATTGCTTCTGGTGGAGAAATGAGCCGTTTTTTACTAGCTTTAAAAGCTTGTTTTAATCAAGGAAATGAAGTAGGAACAATGATATTTGATGAAATTGATGTGGGGGTTTCTGGTAGAGTTGCCCAAGCTATAGCAGAGAAATTACACCAACTTAGTCAAGGACATCAAGTATTATGTGTAACTCATCAGCCTCTAATTGCAGCAATGGCAGATCGTCATTTTCGCGTTGATAAATTAGTAATTAATAAAGCCAGAAATAGTAATGATGAACAGCGGACTGTTGTGAGAGTAACAAGTTTGGATAATTTAACTACCCGACGGGAAGAATTAGCACAGTTAGCCGGTGGTAAATCAGCAAATGAAGCAATTTCTTTTGCTGAATCTTTATTATTACAAGCTGCTAATCATCGAGAAAAGAGAAAATAGATGGTGAAATTGTCAGAAGTGGCTAACGCCACGCTTCGCTATCAGGATGTCCAGGATTTAATAAAGTCATCCTCTCAATTATTCTATTATCTATCAGACAAGTGGTAGCATTTGGAAAACTACAATTTCTAAATCGGGAAAATCTAAAGGAGATATTTTTTGCTGTTCTGTGATAATTGCTTGATTTTGATAACCTTCTGTTGTGGGATTTCTAAATACAATTAATTCGCGTTTCACTACATCTAACACCCAATAATCCTTAATTCCTGCTTGAGAATAAGCTTTAGCTTTGATTTCTGTATCTAGTTTTAAACTACTATCTGCAACTTCGATAATTAAATAAACTTCTGCTGGGGTAGGATGATGATCTGCATAGTCTAGGGGATCTATTTTCACCACAGCAATATCTGGTTCTGGTTCAGATCGTTCATTTAATTTTACAGGGTCTTGAATAGCTATGCAAGCTTTATGACCAATTCTGTTTTCCAACAACTTATATGTTCTACCCACTGCTGAACGGTGGGCTGTTCCTTTAGCAACCATCCAGATTATTTTCCCCTCTAATAATTCTACCCGTTCACTTGGTTCAAATATTCCTGCTTCAGCCATTCTGTGGTATTCATCAACAGTCCACAGCCGCAATTGTAAGGGTGATTCTGTGGTTTGCATAGTTAATTAAGGTGAATATTTATTTTCTATTACAATACCTTGTCCAAATTAGAAAAAGCCTTGATTTGTAGGTTGGGTTGAAGCATGAAACCCAACAAATGCGTTGGGTTGCGCTGTCGCTTAACCCAACAAAGCAGGAAATGGACAAGGTATTGCTATTATAGAATTATTTGTCTGAATCAGGATGTCCAGAATTTAAGGATTTACAGGATTTTTGTCTGAATCAGGATATCCAGGATTTCAGGATTTTCAGGATTTTTTATGAGATAATACAAATAAAGACACTGTGAACATACAATGGCTACTCAATTAATGGTTCAACCTTCGTCTTTAATATCTTCTGGTATGAAGATGAGTGAATTTGGTAATATTTATCTATTTAAATTTACCGAAGAACTACAGATACGTTTTGAAGAACTATTAGCAAAGAAAAAATCTGATAAACTGACTTCTGAAGAGGAAGCGGAATATGTAGGTATCTCGGAGTTACAGCGAATATTTACCTTAATTAATGCTCAACTAGCGGCTAAAAGTAAATGGTGTCCGAACCAACTCGACGACTTATAAGAAAACGAGCTAAATTTCTCTGTGAATATTGTCACTCTCCAGAATATCTGAGTCCTGATCGTTTTACTATTGATCATATTATGCCGCAGTCTTTGGGGGGTTCAGACGAACTGGATAATTTAGCTTTGGCTTGTCATCGCTGTAATGAGCGTCATTATAATTTTATAGTAGCTACTGATCCTAAAACTCAAGAGCAAGTTGCTTTATTTAACCCTCGTCAGCAAGAATGGTCAGAGCATTTTATCTGGACAAAAGATGGTATAAAAATTGTAGGTACAACGCCTACAGGAAGAGCCTTCTCACAATGGAGTAAGTCGCCAGATTTCAGTCTTTGAATAAAATCAGTCTGCTGTGCTTTGAGTATTGTTGTCCAGTCCATTTGTCAAAACTCACCTTTATCTGACAAGGAGTATTTATTCTATTATTCCCTATTAAGCAGCAAAAAGCACTAATTTAGATCATATTGCAGTTTTTTGAGTCTAACCGAAAAGTATTGAATCCTCAAACCCTAAAAATACAACTCAAACAAACATCCTGCAAATCCTTTAATCCTGGATATCCTGATATGGCTTGCGCCACGCTACGCTATCAGACAATTTAATTTTATAATCCTAATTATCAATTGTTAATTACTTTTCCCAAAAGCGAAAATTGAAAGTTGCAGAGTCCCGACGGAAGCGCCGAGTAGGTTTTCTTTTGCGTCTCTTTGCATTTCTTTCACTCGGCTGTTCTGGACTTATTTCTTCCACAATCTCCTCTGATAATTGTGTTTGTAATGCCTCCTCACTTCTCCACCAACCAATAATCCAACCACCACCAACTCCAGCGATCGCACCGAATATAATACTAATAGGGGCTGAATAACCGAGGAAAAGGCAGCCCATCATAAAAAACAACCAATATTTTAATCCAGCATCAATGCCATCATTAGAGGCGACAGTAGCAGGTTCAGGATTATTATCATTGGCAAATGTGAACCACCCCAAGGTGACACCACCCATAATGGCTATGAATAAACTGAGAGGAACTGAAGCATTAGCAATTCTGGAGATAATAAATAAAAATAATCCAAATAACAATTGAGAAAGAAAGTTAGGAGAAGAAGAGAAAATATTGCCTAGTAGATTATTTTTTGGTGCCATAATGCTAGAAATCAGGAGAAAGAATAATTATATCTCGTTTATCTCGTTCCCAGTCTCTGACTGGGAATGCTATCATAGAGGCTCTGCCTCTACTATTCTTGTCAGTAACCCAGCCCTAAAGGGACTGGGCTTGCAAGAGTAATCAAGCAAGCCGTGCTGACCAGACCACCCTGAGCGTAGTCGAAGGGTAGCCGTTATTTGAGTCACGACACCCCGGAATGCGAAGCTAGTTCCCTGCTCTGTCATTTGCAATTAAACAGTTTTAAGGTCACTGAAACAGTGTTGCAAGTCTAACAAGCTCTTATAACTGGTCGTTCGCGCCAGCGTGCCGGAGGCATCTAGCTAACATCACCCCAGAAATGGGAGTTGGTTTCCAGATTCCAATCAAAAATCTGGTTTCAATTTTAATATCCACAGCGGTTAAAACCGCACGTGTCGCTTCCCTCTCAGGTCTAAAGACACTGAGTTTCCCACTTACCGCGAGGTCTTATGAGAATCCTATCATAGACATCTTGCCTCTACTATTATTGAAGGCAGAGCCTTTAGAGTTCATTCCCATACAGAGTATGGGAACGAGGAAAGCGCAATGCTAAACCCTAAGTTAACTAGACAAAAATTAAATCAGTTTTGATAATTGGGTGTCTAGCGGTTGAGTTGTATCCACAACTGTTATATAAGGTTGTTCTAGATTTGTAAATGGTTCAGATTGCTTGATTTGAGATGCTAATAAATCAGCGGTTGCATCAGCAATATCACCAGTACGGTTCAGGAGTCGTTCTTTGATAACTTCTAGGGGTGCGGTACAGTTGATAATATGCACAGGTAATTGATGCTGTGTAGCTTGGGAAATAACTGTCTCCCGTAAATCCTGGCGATCATATTTGGCATCTAAAATCACAGACCAACCTTGATTAGCCAGTATAATTCCTAATGCTAATAATCGGCTATAGGTTTTTTGGGTCATTTCTGGTGTGTAGATTTCATCACCACCTTTTTCTAGGAGGGGAATTCCTGCTAAATGCTTACGCACAGCATCAGAACGGAGATGAACTGCGTTGAGTTTCCGCGCCAAATATTTAGCTGTGGTACTTTTACCAGCACCAGATAATCCTGACATTAAAATCAGTTTTCCCTGTTGGGGTTTGGTATATTCCCAGGCTTGACGGTAATATGCAGATGCGGTTTTTGCAGATTCTTCTTTGACCGCAACCGGGATATTAGGATCATCTAATAAAAAGGAATTTACTTTAGCTCGTACATAGGCTTGACGGCTTAAGTATAAAGGTAATACCTGTAAACCTTCCCAGTCTCCAGTTTGCTCTACGTAGGTATTTAAAAAGGCATTTCCTAAGTCTTTCCGTCCTCTGGCTTCAATATCCATGACTGTAAATGCTACGTCATACATGACATCCACAAAGCGGAAAGGCTCATTAAATTCTATACAATCAAATAGCATAATTCTGTCATGCCAAAGAGCAATATTTCTGAGGTGCAAATCGCCGTGACATTCACGAATATAGTTATTGTCAATTCTGCTTTTAAATAGTTCTGGATGTTGGAGAAAGAAGTTGTCTGTATATTGTTTTGTTTCCTCAAATTGTTCTTTTGTTTGTGGTCCACCAATATATTTTTCAGCTTGTTGATAATTCTCATCAATTGCTAATCGGACTTGGGAGACTTCTCCAAAACTGCGAATATAATCGTTTGTCTCGGTGTTTGCATGATATTGAGCTACAACTCGTCCCAATTCTTCTAAGTGACTTTCTGACAAATTTCCACTGGCAAAAAGTTCACTAAATAGGGTTTCTTGGGGAAATTGACGCATCTTTACTGCATATTCTACGGTTTCTCCTGTGCCACCTAAATGGTATTGTTCACCTACTACGGTGATGGGGAGAACTTCTAAATATAATTCACCTGCACCTCTTTGATTTAGTCGCAGTTCTTCTTGACAAAAATAATGCCGTTTTTCTAAGGTGGAAAAGTCTAAAAAACCAAAGTTAGCTGGTTTTTTGAGTTTGTAAGCATAATCCCCAGTGAGGAAGACATAGGAAATATGAGTTTGAATTAGTTGAATTGGTTCTGTTACGGGATGAGGATAAAATCCTGGTTGTAACATTTGTGAGATTAAATTCGGGAGATTGGTTTCTGTCATTTTTATTGGTAATTGGTAATTGGTAATTGGTAATTGGTGAACTCTTCCCCGTTCCCTAATATAGATAATTTTTCCACAAAAAAACCAGGGCTAACCCTGGTTCTCTTCTTTATTACAGCAGGTTGCGTAGTTAGGAGGTAAACAATCTAAATTGAAACCTATACAAGTAGTGAGACAGAGTTAATTACACAACGTCATTGCGTAAGCGTTGCGTTGCGTTAGCCATATGGAACGAAATGAAGCAATCGCCAGGGTTGTGATTGCTTCCCTTCGCTCGCAATAACTGTAAATATTTTTGTCCAATTACTTACAAAGCCAGTTTTACTCCTGACTCTTGACTGGGCGCAGGCCCTGCGCCCCTACTTCCTGACTCCTGCTGTATTACCTGAATTTTAGCCTTTAGCGCCAGCAAAAAAACTTAGGTGATAAGGTGTGCCTTTGGCTGGGTGGATCTGAAGTTCGCGGATTACGGTTATACCAGTCCACTCCAATTCAGGAATGCTGAGTTCTATTTCGGTTTTGTTGGGGGTAACTTGCTTGAGCAGGCGTTCTACAACTTTAGCGTCAAGAACTAGAGCAATTGATTCAATCCCTTTGTGACCATACAAGTTGGCGGGAATTAAGCCTGAACGGCGCAAAGCTCTGGGTTTGCTACCTTCGGGACGGGGTTTAGATTCGAGTGCGATCGCCATATAATTTGTTAATTTGTTAATTGTTAGTTATTCGTTGTCTGTTGTCAGTTATTTTGCCACTAACCAATGACCAATGACCAATGACTAAACAGGTGTACCGTTGGGTTGTAACAGTGCGCGTTTGGGACCGTGAATCGGGTCTTCGACAATGATAGTTTGATCACGACTTGCTCCCAAGGAAACAATTGCGATCGGCACTTTCATTAATTCTGCTAAGAATTTCAGATAGTCCAGTGCTTTTTGTGGTAACTCTTCCAGGGTACGACAGTGACTTGTTGAAACTTGCCACCCCGGTACAGTTTTGTAGATGGGACGACAACGAGCGAACTGACGAGCGCTGGTGGGGAAGTCTTCGCAGCGTTCACCATCAATTTCATAAGCCACACAAACATTGATTTCCTCTAGTTCATCGAGAACATCCAGTTTAGTGAGTGCCATGCAATCCATGCCGTTAATACGGACTGCATAACGCCCGATAACCGCATCAAACCAACCACAGCGACGTTTACGCCCTGTAGTTGTGCCAAATTCTGCACCGCGATCGCCTAGCAAGTCCCCAATTTCGCCATTTAGTTCTGTGGGGAATGGACCTTCTCCCACTCTTGTAGTATAGGCTTTGGATACACCAATTACCCGATCTATCATTGTTGGACCTAATCCACTACCAACGCAAGCCCCACCAGCGACTGGGTTGGAGGATGTGACGTAGGGATAAGTTCCATGATCCAGATCAAGCAATGTCCCTTGTGCGCCTTCAAACAAAATATTTCGTCGCCGTAAAACTGCATCGTAGATTTTCAACGATGTATCAACGACAAAAGGACGCAAGCGTTCTGCATAACCTAAATACTCCTCAATCACTGCTTGTGGATTCAAGGGTGGTAGATTATACAGCTTTTCTAAAATGGTATTTTTATAGTTTATCGTCCGTTCTAACTGCTCAGGCAGTCCATCGGTGTCCATCAGGTCCAACATCCTGATGCCTGTACGTTCCGATTTATCCGCGTAGGTGGGACCAATGCCTCTACCTGTTGTACCGATTTTATGATTTCCCCGGACTTCCTCGGATGCCTTGTCAATCATGCGATGATAGGGCATGGTGACATGAGCCGTCTGAGATATCAACAGATTAGCCGTAGAAATATTTAATTGTTCTAGTTGTTCGAGTTCTTTGATCAAAACCTGTGGATCTATGACTGTGCCACAGCCAATGATACATTCGGTTTTTGGATACAAAATACCAGAGGGGATTAAGTGCAGCTTAAACGTCTGACCTTGGACTACGATTGTATGCCCAGCGTTAACTCCCCCTTGATAACGTACCACCACGTCTGCGGAGCGGCTGAGCAAGTCAGTTATTTTACCTTTTCCTTCATCGCCCCACTGGGCACCTATGACAATGACGTTAGCCAAGAGATTATATTAAAGGGTAAAGTTTCCACAAATTACAATTATCAGCATATTTCATATCTTTTGTCAAGAAATTTGTCATAAATTCAATGAGTAAGCACAAAAAGGAGACAACAAAAGATGTCTTTCGGTTTCTCTCGAACTGTGACATACTGAATACTTTTAACCGCGACACTCCCTGACATCTGAGATATCGTGAATGTCCAGTACAACATTACCAACTGAGTTGATGAAGTTGCATTGGTGTCAACTTAAGCTCAAATCCCTACCACATCTCGTTCCTAGTCTCTGACTAGGAATGCAGTTGATGAGGCTCTGCCTCTAATATTATTGAAGGCAGAGCCTTTTAGAATTCATTCCCAGTCAGAGACTGGGAATGAGATGAAAAATTTCCGGGTTATTTAGAGAAATCCACAAAAAAGATGATCCTAGTGCTTACGCATTGACAAAGTTTTCTAAATATGTAATGTAGATTTTATCTCTTGTAGGGTGCGTCAGACCCAATAATTTGGTAAAAAACAGATTTCCTCTATCTGACGCACCCTACTCAATATGTAATGTGGATTTTATCTCTTGTAGGGTGCGTCAGACCCAATAATTTGGTAAAAAAACAGATTTCCTCTATCTGACGCACCCTACTCAATATGTAATGTGGATTTTATCTCTTGTAGGGTGCGTCAGACCCAATAATTTAGTGAGGGACTTCCAAGAAATAAATTATCCTGATTAACGAACCACGGAGGCGCAGAGGACACAGAGGAATAAGGGTTTGAGAGATTTTTGCGTTAGGTGGTTTATCGGTTGTCAAGAGATTGCTTCCTTTCACTGGCAATGACAACTCATGCAGCACAGGTTTATTAGAGACTTCCAATCAAAAAAATATCCCAAAATTTCTTGTGGTGCGGGACGAATTGTCCGCTAATCATCAAGGACGGGCAAGGATGCCCATCCCACAAAATTGGATCATTTTTTTTGCGGAGTTCTCTTAGTCATCTTCAGATGACTTTTGCTATTAGACTGGGAATTCATTCCCAGGCTGGCTAAAGGTTTTAGCACATCTTTAGTTGGTTTTTAGATGGGAGTGGGGGGGCTCGAACCCCCACGACCTTTTACGGTCAACGGATTTTCATTCTCTTGTAGTTTTCACTACTACTTAGGTGCTAAAGCAATCATAAGTTTTGAGAATTGGACTCTCCCTTTACCCTCGGCTTTACGTTAGGGTAGCTCCCGTCGAGTCTCTGCACCTTCCCAGTCAAATATTTTTCTGGGCTTGGCTCAGGATTGCCATATCTATAAATAGATTTAGGTTTCCCTGAGTTTGAGAGCTGCCACTTGAAAGATTTCTCTATCAAGGCTCAATTCCTTTAAGTCCGTAGCGTCTACCATTCCGCCACACTCCCGTAAGGTTGTTTACTGTTTTTGAGGCAGTATTTACCCTCTTGTCTGTTATACCACTAATTGCTTTTTTTTGGCAAGTAGATTTTAAAATTTTATTTGCTAACGCTAATATTTGACATTTAGCACCGAAACAAAATATTAAACTAGCCAGTTAGTTCACGCTTAATGGCTAAAGGTGATCATATCATAAGTTTCGATTTTTGGGCAATTGGTTTTTAAAGAAGATGGAAAATAACAGAATTACCGACTTCCTCAAACCAGCCATTGGGCATATCATAAGAAGTGAATGCACCAAATATAGTTCAAATTGCGGTAAGAAATATGGTTGTAGCACTACTGTATCTGAGTTTGGCGGGCGCTTATTTGCTGGTAATACCCATTGCTGTATTTTTCTACTTGAGTTTAAGATGGTATACCTGTGGTTCTGTGGAACGGGTGTTTATGTACTTTTTAGTGTTCTTTTTCTTTCCGGGGTTGCTAGTTCTCTCCCCGTTTGTGAATTTGAACCCCCGTCCTCGAAAAATTGCTTAAATTAAAATTGGTAGGTCATAATTCTCATGCGACGTATTGACGCAATTGGTATTGGCTTCGGCGTTTTTGTGGCTGGTGGCTTGGCTTATGTGGGTTTGCAAGGGGTGGGTTTAGATAGTCAGAATGCTGGTATCTGGAGTCAAGTTTTCTTGATGGCTGGCTTAATTGGCTGGTTATGCACCTATATTTTCCGAGCGATAGGGAATAAAATGACCTACCATCAACAACGGGAAGCTTATGAAACGGCTTTTTTGCAAAAGCGGCTTGATGAACTCTCTCCTGAAGAGTTAGCTAAACTGCAAGCGAAGATTGAAGAGGAAAAAGAATCTCAGGTTTAGAGTTATGATTGTTCAGTTGTCAGTTGTTGATTGTAACTACTGACTACTGACCACTGACTACTGACTAGGCGAAATGACTGCTATTTCTCGTTGCTTTGAAAATTTAAGACGGAATCAAGAGTGCGCGTTGATTCCTTTTATTACGGCTGGTGATCCGGATTTAGAAACTACTGCTAAGGCTTTGCAGGTTCTGGATAATTCTGGGGCGGATATTATTGAGTTGGGTGTACCCTATTCTGATCCTTTGGCTGATGGTCCGGTGATTCAGGCTGCGGCTACTCGCGCTTTGGAGAGGGGAACGACTTTAGAGCAGGTATTGGAAATGCTCAAGGGGATTAGTCCGAGTTTGCGATCGCCTATTATTTTATTTACCTATTACAATCCGATTTTACATCGAGGCGTTGATAAGTTTTTGAGGCAAATTAAAGATGCTGGGGTAGCAGGTTTAGTTGTGCCGGATTTGCCATTGGAAGAGTCCGCAGGGCTAATTAAACCAGCGGCGGAGATGGGGATAGATTTAACCTTATTGGTAGCTCCTACGAGTTCTCCCGAAAGAATAGAGGCGATCGCCCGTGCGTCTCAAGGATTTATCTATTTAGTCAGTGTTACTGGTGTCACGGGAATGCGAACCCAACTGCAAACGCGGGTTGGTGAACTGCTGCAACAAATCCGTCATGTTACAGATAAACCTATTGGTGTGGGGTTTGGAATTTCTGAGCCTGAGCAAGCAGGACAGATAAAAGCATGGGGGGCGGATGCGGCAATTGTCGGTAGTGCTATGGTGAAGCGACTGGCAGAAGGCACACCAGAGCAGGGATTAGATGCGATCGCTCAATTTTGCCAAAGTCTCAAAACAGCCATCAAAAATCCCTCTTAATCAAAGAGAGCAATTGCCAAACAGTGTATTTTTTTGTTATTTTTTAGTGGACAATTTGACTGTAATCGTCTTAAATAATAACAGCATATCTTAGGATAGACAAAAAACTAACTGATACACTGGTTAATCTTGAATTTTCTTATAATATCAAAGTAGGCAAAAAATTATGCGTGTGAGAGTGCATCAGTCACAACTGAGTTACTATTCAGTAATATTTGGGGGGTAACAGCAATGAGCGAAAGTATGGCATTTATTGGCGGAGTCGCAGTAGCTGGGTTAGCGGCTTTAGTCTTGCTGAAAGGGACAAATACCCCGATATCATCGAACTTTGCTGTCAGTCCCCAAATGCCTGGGACAGTCATGGCACCCCAGGTAATGCAGTATCCCCCTAATTACGGGCAACCTGTCTATTCTAACCAGCCCCCAACCGCTCCTAATTCTGATCAGCGGCTAGAAATGGAAAAGCTGAAAATGAATATGCAAATAGAGAAATTGAAAACTGACAATGAACAACTAAAGTTACAAAACCAACAATTCCAGGCACAAGCTCAAAGTTTTACGCAACAGCAGTGGCAATTAGCACAACAAGCTAATCAACAAAAAATGGCCACTTTACAACAACCTGAGCAAAATAATTGGTGGTCTTCACCTATGCTTTGGGCTGTGGGTGGTGCTACCTTGACTATTGGTGGTGGTGTTGTCGTCGCCGGTGTCTTATCTTTATTTGCACCAAAACAGCGACCTACTCGTACTGTTCAGGTGATTCATCCCTACAATGGATCAACACAATCTTTAAATCCTGTGCGTCGTGCTGAGTTTTTACCATCTTCTCCCATGGAATCTAGAAGGATCGAAACCGCAGAATACGACGAAATGCACTAAAACGTTGTGCTGAATAGTTCAGACATTGAGAAAGTAAAAACCAAACATCAGAATCCAATTAGTAGGGTTTTAACATTAGTAGCAATTGTTTTCATAAAACCTCGCAGTAAGTGGGAAACTCAGTGGCTTTAGCCCTGAGAGTCCCAACCTTGCATTTCCACCAACTCCATACACAAATCATTAATTTGCTCCAAATCAGGACGATGTGGTAAACTAGATTGCTCATAAAAAGCATCCATTTGAGCAACCAAATCTTCCGCCATTTTCATCAACTCTTCATAACTATAATTACCCCGCAGAATAGCCTTTAAATCATCAATATCACCAGCTAAATTTCTATCTACAGTTACTTCTCCCCGCTGCAAAATTTCCAATCCACTGCGTAGTAATCTAATACAGTGCATTCCATGTTTTAAATCATAACCTGATTTTTTTTCCATTTCGGCTCTTGCAGGGTTTCTATTTTCCTGCCAAGATATATAAGCCTTCCATTCTCGCAACGCAATTTGATAACTTTGACTTTTTTGCAAAAGGCGAATAAACTCTTTGCGTCCATGAGTTAAATTTTGGGTATATGCTAAAGTTTCATCTGCTAAAGTGTATTGTTTTAAAACACCTTTAAAATCAATATCCGCAGTCAGCAATTTATATAACTGTTCTGATTCTTCCAAAAATTCAATTTTCCCCCTAATTAAAAGATAAAGATATTCCAAAAAAGCATTTAACTCATCTTTACTTAAAGGAAC
>NZ_JADEWA010000494.1:0-3933 GCF_015207865.1 Dolichospermum sp. LEGE 00246 | reverse complement strand
AGACGCTCAACCAATTTGTTTTAAAGGTCGGAAAGGGCAAAGGGAGAAAATTAAAACCGTCCCTGACTGGCCGCAACGGTTAAGGGATTTTGTTGATCAACTTATTGAAGACTTAGACAAACAGTAAGATAAGGATAGTTATGGGTAGAAATTATCTAGCTGTTTCTACCCCACAGGATAATTAACCACCAATAACAGCAATACAATCAATTTCTACCAACACATTTTTAGGCAAACGGGAAACCTCCACACAAGCACGCGCAGGGGCGGTATCTTCGGAAAAATATTTTGCATAAACCGCATTTACAGCGGCGAAATCATTCATATCAGCTAAGAATACACCAGTTTTTACCACATCGGCAAATGTAGCCCCTGCTTCTGTCAGGATAGCTTCAATATTTTTCATTACCTGTTCAGTTTGCTTGACTACATCTTCGGTGTAGTCAACATCACCTAAACGGGGATCTATGGCAATTTGTCCAGCTACAAACAACATTTGCCCAGAAGCGAGAATTGCTTGATTGTATGGTCCAACTGGTGCAGGGGCTTTATCGGTACGGATTACTTTACGAGTCATATATATCTCTTTTGGCTCTTTTGTTAATGGTGTTTCTGGTTTACCGAATTCTAAATCTATAGATGTTTTGTAAACTTCTCCATCTGGCATTATCGCACCTGTGAGGTCGGCATTTTTAAAGGTTGCACCATAAATATTCGCGCCGGTTAAATAGACATCTCCGGTAAAGATTGTAGAGACGTTCCATGGAACGTCTCTACAGGGGTTTCATGCCACGCATATTTAATTTTCACCAGATGTCTAATCGTTAAAGTACAGGTGATGGCAATATTGCCTCATCAATAATTATGGTGTTACGATAGCACTATATAACACTGCATGACAAAAAAAGGAAAATCAAGAGAAAATGAAAGCATAGAAATACCCAGCATTGCCATTATGCCTGAAGGAAAAAGACTAAACATATATTTCACTGATGAGGATGATTTAAAGCTTTATGCAGAAATATCAACGGCAGCGAAAAACGAAAAACGCTCAATGAGCCAAATTGTAAAAATACTTATCAGTGATGCCATAGCGAAGCGCAAACACCAAAAACAAAAAGAACTAACATGACTACAGAACAAAGACTTGACCGCGTGGAAACTGAATTTGCTACCATTCGTCAACTACTGATCTCAGCCGCTACCTATGCTGAATCAGCTAATCGGCGGATTGATGAGTTAGGTACAAAACAAGACCGTACTCAAATCATGTTGGATGAGTTAGGTACAAAACAAGACCGCACTCAAATCATGTTGGATGAGTTAGGTACAAAACAAGACCGCACTCAAATCATGTTGGATGAGTTAGGTACAAAACAAGACCGCACTCAAATCATGTTGGATGAGTTAGGTACAAAACAAGACCGCACTCAGACACAACTTGACCAATTATCAAGCAGAGTTGATGAGTTTATCTTTCATACTCAGCGCCTATTTAACAAAGCAGGTAGTGAGATAGAAGAAACAAAGGCAAGAACTGAAAGATTAGAAGCATTAATGTTAAAACTTGATCGAAACTATGAAGAACAGAAATCACAGTTTCAGGAATATCAATTGACAACTAATGCAGCATTGGAACGAATTGACCGAGTTTTAGACTATCTGTTGAGACAGTCAGGAAATTAAACAGCTTGGGTTTAGCATTGTGCTTTACCCCTACATATTTCTTCTTCCTCTGAATTTGCGTCTTTGCTCCTTAGCGACTTTGCGCGAAACCCATTCCAATCTCAAACCCCCAACCTCGGACGAATCCCATAATTTCTATATTGCCAATAATCCCGCAAAATCCGGTCATGATCAAAACACAAATTACCAGGAACACACCAAGGCGAGAAAATACCCAAACTCTTAGCATCATCACCCGCTAAAGGTTCACCCGTAGCAGTTGCTAAAAAAACAATACTAATCGTATGCTGACGGCGATCGCGCTTAGGATCAGAATACACTAATAACTGTTCGACTAATTCTACTTTTAAACCTATTTCTTCCTCTGCTTCCCTAATTGCCGCCTTTTCCAGCGATTCACCATAATCAACAAAACCACCGGGTAACGCCCAACCTAATGGTTCATTATGTCTTTCAATCAGGATAATGGGGCGATGAGGTCTATCAATTAATTCAATAATGATATCAACGGTGGGTGCAGGATTTCTGTAAGTCATAAAATTTTAGATTTTGGATTTTAGATTTTGGATTAATTATTTACTCTTGTTTCTATTTCTTCATGAATCAGAACAGTCAACGCTGGCTATGGCATGATAAATTCGATGCGTGATTTATAAAAAATTACGTTTTCCTATATTTCAGGTTAAATATGCCTTTTCCTAGATCAAGTGGTATTTTACTACATCCTACTTCTTTCCCCAGTCGGTTTGGTATTGGGGATTTGGGTTTGGAAGCTTATCGGTTTATTGATTTTCTCAAAAATAGTCAGCAGCAATATTGGCAAGTTTTACCGCTAGGCCCGACTGGTTACGGTAATTCTCCCTATATGTGCTACTCCGCAATGGCTGGAAATTACTTTTTGATTAGTCCAGAAAAGTTGTTAGAGGAGGGTTTGTTAATTGCCGAAGATTTGGCTGATTTACCAGATTTTACTATAGATAAGGTAGATTTTAATGAGGTGATCCCTGTCAAGGTCAATCTGCTCATTAAAGCTTGTGAGGATTTTAAAATTAAAGCAAATTCAACTCAAAAACAAGCTTTTGCTAAGTTTTGTGCTGATAAAGGCTATTGGTTAAATAATTATGCGCTATTTATGGCTCTTAAAGATATCCAAAATGGTGCAAGCTGGTACAGTTGGGAACCAGAATTGGCAAAGCGTGAACCAGCAGTTTTAGCTCAGATGGAAAAAGAATTAGCAGAGGAGATTTTTTATTACAAGTTTGTTCAATATGAGTTTTTCCGGCAGTGGTCAGAACTGAAAAACTATGCTAATGACAATGGGATAGAGATTATTGGTGATATCCCTATTTATGTAGCCCATGATAGTGCTGATGTGTGGGCTAATCCTGAGATTTTTGCTTTAGATGCAGAAACGGGAGAAGTGGCTTTAATGGCGGGAGTTCCACCGGACTACTTTAGCGCTACTGGTCAATTATGGGGAAATCCGGTTTATAACTGGGAAGAATTACAAAAACAAGATTTCAAATGGTGGATATTACGCTTTGAGGCGATGCTGGATTATGTGGATATAATTCGCATTGATCATTTCCGGGGTTTTGAGGCTTATTGGGCTGTTCCCCAGGGAGAAACGACTGCCATGAATGGCGAATGGATTGAAGCACCTGGAGTGGCTTTATTTGAGGCAATTAGAAAGCATTTGGGTAAGTTACCCGTTTTGGCGGAGGATTTGGGAATTATTACGCCAGAAGTGGAAGCACTGCGAGATCAGTTTGAGTTTCCAGGGATGAAAGTATTGCAGTTTGCCTTTGGTTCTGATCCCGGTAATCCTTTTTTACCCTTTAACTACACACGAAATGCTGTAGTTTATACTGGTACTCATGATAATGATACGACTGTAGGCTGGTTTAATGCTGCAAATGATTACGAAAAGCAAAATCTATTGTTGTATTTGGGTTGTATCAGTCCAGATGGTATAAACTGGGATTTAATTAGGTTAGCTTTGAGTTCTATTGCCAATCAAGCAATTATACCTTTGCAGGATGTATTAGGTTTGGGGACTCAAGCCCGGATGAATTTTCCCAGTACAGCAGTGGGAAATTGGGAGTGGCGTTACCAATCGGGGGTATTAACGCCAGATTTAAGCGATCGCCTAAAAACTCTCACTTTCCGTTGCGGACGCGCTTATAGGGAAGCAGGTGATAGGTGACGGGGAGTTGGGGGAGTTGGGGGAGTTGTCTCTTATACACA
>NZ_JADEWA010000493.1:0-3943 GCF_015207865.1 Dolichospermum sp. LEGE 00246 | reverse complement strand
AGATAGAAAAACTGATCAAGTCTGATGAAGATTCTCTTAGAATGTATGTGTTGGATGCTGGGAGTGTGAGAAGAACTATTACCTATGGTTCGGAAATCCCTAGACAAGAACAGGCTATCATTATATACTTGATAAGTAAGATTAAATTTTTGGCAGACCTAGAGCGGGGTCAAAAACCCTGGAGATTCGCCAAACAGCCAGAACCTTGACAACTAGATACTTTCAGCGTTTCATTAGTTTCAGTTTATGTTTGACCCGAAGCCTGAAATAAGGTTTTTTGAGAGGTCTGCCAAAATCGTCTCTGGATTCCGCCCCCAGTTTATGTTTCAGACGGCGGGGTTTCCGCATATCTAATCCCCGCAAGGGGACTGAAACTTTCCTAATAATTTCTTTGGTGAAAAATGGTTGGGTTTCCGCATATCTAATCCCCGCAAGGGGACTGAAACATTAACCAATGATTTAAGTTTATTCCTAGTTTTGGTTTCCGCATATCTAATCCCCGCAAGGGGACTGAAACATACCCTAGCTGAGATATACAACTGGCAAAGAATGTTGTTTCCGCATATCTAATCCCCGCAAGGGGACTGAAACTGAATTCTACTACTACCATTCAACAGGCTTCTTCTGGTTTCCGCATATCTAATCCCCGCAAGGGGACTGAAACCTGTTGTGGCTTATTCTTTGAGTAAATCTACTGTGTTTCCGCATATCTAATCCCCGCAAGGGGACTGAAACATTTTCAATAAATTTGCTTTGCATATTTTTAAAGTTTCCGCATATCTAATCCCCGCAAGGGGACTGAAACAAATCTTGAGGATTTTTGAGAATATAGCCTTTAACTGTTTCCGCATATCTAATCCCCGCAAGGGGACTGAAACTCCCCTTTGGCTGTCCTGAAGCGTCCGCAAGTCCTCTAGTTTCCGCATATCTAATCCCCGCAAGGGGACTGAAACATAATAAAAGCGATGAAAGATGAAATAAACTTAAGTTTCCGCATATCTAATCCCCGCAAGGGGACTGAAACCGAAATATCCCTCAACGAAAGTCCGGTGGTGAAATCGGTTTCCGCATATCTAATCCCCGCAAGGGGACTGAAACGAAAATAATTTTCATAGCAGGTGATTCAAAAAAGAGGTTCGAGTTTCCGCATATCTAATCCCCGCAAGGGGACTGAAACGAATAGTAAAGCCTCACTGAACAAATATTCATAATCCGTTTCCGCATATCTAATCCCCGCAAGGGGACTGAAACAACTCTATTGTGTCCATTGACTACATAAACCTTAGAAGTTTCCGCATATCTAATCCCCGCAAGGGGACTGAAACTCATTATCTTCCCCTCCAACATAAGCCCCATCCATAATCGTTTCCGCATATCTAATCCCCGCAAGGGGACTGAAACATATAGTCTTTGATTCTGACACCTAAAAGAGGGAAGTTTCCGCATATCTAATCCCCGCAAGGGGACTGAAACAGGCGTACAACTACGATAGGTACAAAAATTGTCCTAAGTTTCCGTATATCTAACCCCCGCAAGGGGACTTAAGCTACCCTTCCACTGCGGCTCAAAAAGTTGCGGAATTGGACGTGTGGGTGCGAGAACTGAAGAAACGGATGCCATCTAGTCATCATTGATTATTTTTATTGATTTAATCCCTTGGCTACATCTTTGGACTAGCAACCATTTTTTAGCTTCAGGTTCAAGGGCTGGCTTAATACGGAAGTTTAAAACATCTGCCCAAGTTTCTACTCCGTAACTACTAGCGAACGCCCTTTCAAGTTCCTTGAATTGTAACCAGTTGCGATCGCTGATAGCCTCAAAAACTGAGATAAATGTGTTCAGTGGTAGCAAGGTAGCTGTTTCACTCATTTTCGTAATCCTCAAAAATACAAACTATCGGCAAGATGTCATCTTCTATATCAATGACTTCAATTAGTCGTTTTCCCGTGTTTTTAGCAATCCGTTTGCAATAATCTTCAGTTGCGGCCATGTGCCATTCTTTGCGTTCTGTAACTGGGTCGAATTTCCTTTTCGAGCGTTTAACCTCATCACCCATCGCATTT
This sequence comes from Dolichospermum sp. LEGE 00246, assembly GCF_015207865.1. NCBI lineage: Bacteria > Bacillati > Cyanobacteriota > Cyanophyceae > Nostocales > Aphanizomenonaceae > Dolichospermum > Dolichospermum sp. LEGE 00246. The sequence goes on along the minus strand of NZ_JADEWA010000493.1, from coordinate 1,880 downwards.
CTCCTCCAAGACAATGCCAAAATCTACTCCTAAAGCCGCTTCTATTTTCCGTAATGTGCTATAGGCGATTAATTTTTCTTTCCCGTTTATCAACAAATACCAATAAGAACGGCTAAACCCTACTATTTCACAAATTCCGGCAACCGATTTACCGGAATTTTTTTGGGCTTGTGCTAGTAACCCAGGTAAATCAATTACCTCTGCTTCTCTGTATATAACTTCTCGGACTTTCAATGACATTTTTCTATCTCCGTTCAACTTCCTTAATGTATATGAAAAATAAATATTTGCCAAGTGCAAAGTAACCAGTTATATTGATAGAGATAAGGGAAAGCAGTCAAGTTTCCGCATATCTAATCCCCGCAAGGGGACTGAAAGGTTGTAAAATGCGGATCATAAAAACCATGTAGCATTAAAAAAAATGTCAGGACTAGCTACATCTAGCAAACATAAAAACCCATCAAAAAACACCCCTCTAATATGGGCAGATGATACCGAATTAGTTAGCTTAGTTTTTGAGCTAGAAGTGACTGATTCCACCGCTCTATACTCGCAATATACCATTGGACTTCATGCTTGGTTTCTAGACCAAGTGCGGCAAATTAACCCAACGCTTTCAGCATATTTGCATGATAGTGAGTCAGAAAAACCCTTTAGTATGTCTGCACTAGAAGGTCAATTACTTCCCACCGGAAAACAACTGCAACTGCAAACAAATCAGATATATCGTTGGCAAATTAACGCCATTTCTCAACCAGTAGTTCAGTTTTTGAGTCAGTGGTTAACACAACCGCCAACTACTTTGAAATTAAGGGATGCTTGCTTACAAATAAAGCAAATAAGTATTGTTAATCCACCAACTACTTACAACCAACTACTCCAATCATTTATAAACCATAGAAATATTCATCTGAGTTTTATTTCCCCTACCAGTTTTCGCCGTAAAGGGCATCATTTTCCCCTTCCTGTTCCCTTCAATCTTTTCCATAGTTACCTCAGACGTTGGAATGATTTTTCAGGAATGCCCATAGAACAAGAAGCTTTTCTAGAATGGATAGATGAAAACGTTATCATTCATAAACATTGCTTAGAATCAGTCAAAGTTGCAGCGGGTAAACGGGGTTCTGTCACTGGTTTTACAGGAGCAATTTCTCTAGGATTAACTAAAACCGCCTTAGATAACCCTGAATTTACCCAATTATTTGATGCTTTAGTCCAACTTGCTCCCTACTGTGGAACAGGACACAAGACCACTTTTGGACTCGGACAAACCTGCTTGAACTGGGTAAACCCAGAATCAAATACATCTACTGAAATTATCAATAATCTGCTATCAGAACGCATTGAGGAATTGACAACAATATTCACAGCACAACGTAAACGCATAGGAGGAGAACGCACTGAAAAAATCGCTACAACCTGGGCAACGATTTTAGCCCGTCGGGAAATGGGGGAATCATTACAGGTAATAGCCGAGGATTTAGAAATACCTTACACCACAGCGAAAACCTATGTTAAATTAGCACGTCGGATGCTTAAAGATACACAATCCAATGTTTAACATTTTTCTATACTCCCTGAGAAGAATTTCTTTAGAGGGAAGTAAAGTAGTTTTTTTGGGTTTATAAATGGGCTATAAGTACAGTTTGATAACAAGTCATGTATAGTTGCTCTGAAGAATATAACATAAGAGGGTGGTTGAAAAGTATTAGATGAAACCGATAATCTCCAAAAACCTAACCCCCATTCCCTACCTCTCCCTAGCCCTCTCCTAAAAGGCTATCACACACAAGTTAAATTACCCCCCTTAATCCCCCCTTATAAAGGGGGGATTAAGGAAAAATTAGTTCCCTCCCCCAAGCATCGGGGAGGGTTAGGGT
>NZ_JADEWA010000492.1:0-3961 GCF_015207865.1 Dolichospermum sp. LEGE 00246 | reverse complement strand
ATTTATAATTGTCACTGCACTTACATCACTGATAAAAAGTAAAACCCCCTAAAATATAAGTGCTGAATATTCCATCTCTATCCGGAAAAAATTAGTTAGTAGCAACAATACCTTGTCCATTTTTTGTAGGTCGGGTTAAGCGACAGCGCAACCCGACGCACTTGTTGGGTTTCGTACCTCAACCCAACCTTGTATCTGAGTAATTCATAAGAGTTGTTTTAAAGATCAAATAAAGAGTATCCATTGAGAATGGATACCAGTACAAAAGTATTTAAAGCTATCTTAGCAACCTATAGCATCCCTAAGTTTGCGCTTCAAATCGCTAGAAATAGGTAAATCGTCAATTTCTTTACACAATTTTGCTACTGGCTCTTTTTTCTTTCGCTCCAGATATATTCCTGTTAAAAGACCATCAATACCATATTTACCTAGAGCATCTGCTACTAATCCAGCAACTCCAAGAGCCGCAATACCACCTATCATTCCAAATGGTCCGCCCAAAGCTGCTAAGGCCGTAGTTATAGCAGCACCTCCAGCTAGACCAGTAGCGGCCATTGTCACTACAAGCAATACACCAGGTAAACCTAAAGCCGCAACCTTTCTGACTACTTCATCCATATAGTTATTGAATTAACTTAACTGGGTTTAATTTGATACGGAGAATGGGTATAAGAGTATTCCAATTAAAAAAATGCCCAATTGTCATTGAGTGGGTGTTCTCTTCCCGTAGGATAGTGACAGGTTTTAGATCATTTATTGCTTGAAACACTCTAAGAGACTTCCAAATAAAAAAATGTCCCAAAACTGATGCAGAAATTCTCTCTCTGTGTACTCTGTGCCTCTGTGGTTCGTTTCTTAGGATAATTTATTTCTTGGAAGTCTCTAACTATAAACACTAATATAAAAAAAGCAAGTAGCGAAGGTTAAAATATTCGCCCTCACTACTCACTCTTCTTACCTACGCACCTACAGATTCCTTAGCTGCATACAACACCTCAGCGGAGATATCTTTAAACCCACGTTCACGGGCAAACTTTTCGGTATTTCGCTTCACTTTTCCGCGCACAAAACCAGGAATCTTATTCAATTCCGCTTGACCATCTTTTGTCCAATTCAAACCAGATTCTGCGGAAATTCCTTTGGTAATTACTTCCTTTGTATCGTGTCCACCAAAGATTTCTAAAAGGTGATCTTCCATTCCCAAAGTGAAGGAATTGTAGATTAAATCTGTGATTTGATTTGTGCCTTCATAACCCATAAATGGTTTGTAACCAATGGGGAAATTCTGAACGTGAATAGGTGCTGCAATGACACCACAAGGAATATCCAACCGCTTACCAACGTGGCGTTCCATCTGTGTACCAAATATAGCAGAAGGTTCAACGCGAGCGATCGCATCCCCGATTTCACCATGATCATCTGTAATTAATACCTCATCGCAATATTCGCTCACCTGTTCTCTAAACCAGTCAGCATCATACTTGCAATAAGTACCAGCCCACACCACGTGAATCCCCATTTCCCGTGCCAGAATCTTGGTTAAAGCCGCCGCATGAGTATTATCACCAAAAACCACCGCTTTCTTCCCAGTCAAGTTCTGACAGTCAATAGAACGGGAGAACCAAGCCGCCTGGGATACGTGCAAAGTTTGTTCATTAATGAAGTCTTCATAATTAACTTCCGCACCTTGGGCGTTAATCACTTGCTGAATTTTACGGATACATCTAGCAGTTTCCACCACACCCATCGGCGTAATATCTACGTAAGGTGTCCCGAATTGTTCTTCTAAATATTTAGCTGTAGTTAACCCCAGTTCCCGATAAGGAATTAAGTTAAACCAAGCTTGAGGCATAGTTTTTAACTCGTGAACAGACGCACCTTCAGGAATCACAGTATTTACCTGAATTCCCAAATCAGTCATTAACCGCTTCAGTTCAGTGACATCATGGTTATTGTGGAAACCCAGAGTAGAAACCCCGATAATGTTAACTGAGGGTTTAGCCGTTTTCTCTGTGGTTAATTCCCCGCGCTTCCGGGCTTTCTCAATGTAATATTGGACGATTTGTTGTAAAGTCCGGTCTGCGGCTTGTAATTCATTGTAGCGGTAATGGTTCACGTCCGCCAGCATTACGTCCCCTTTCGCTTCCAACTGCGCCCGTTCGACAAAGTTATGCAAGTCCTCTTGCAAAATACTGGAAGTGCAGGTAGGAGTTAAAACGATTAAATCTGGGTGTTCTTCCGCGTCTTTGCGGATGATGTTGTCTACTACCTTTTCTTGAGAACCTCGCGCTAAAACGTTTCTGTCAACGACGCTGGTTGTAACTGGGGTAAAGTTCCTCTCCCGCGATAGCATAGAACGCATAACGTTGAAGTAATCATCACCCAGGGGTGCGTGCATGATAGCATGAACGTTTTTAAAAGAACTCGCAATCCGCAAAGTTCCAATGTGAGCGGGTCCCGAATACATCCAGTAAGCTAACTTCATCCTGTGTTCTCCCTTGACAAGTTAAATAACTATAAGTGCTTGATTATTAAATCGTTTCTGATTTTCTCAAACCTAACCGCTTTGAACAAATAAGGTTTGTTGCGAGGTTATTTGACGTGAGAGAGGGTGAAACCTAGTTGCTGACTGGGTTATGGCTGATTATTTAAACAATATTTATGTTGTTTAAGTAAATAAATCTTAATGATTTGCAAAATATTTGTATCAAAATTTCCAAACCGATTTTACCGGGTTTTGTATGGTTCCAGAAACCTCTCTCCGTTAAAATGAATTAAATGATCTGGTTGGTCTGCTACCCAAACTTCTGTTTCCCAAGAAATCTCAGCTAAATATCGAGTCATTTCCTTGCGACTGGGAAAAGCAGTCATAAAAACTAACCCCTTACTACTAGACTGAAATAGTTGTTTTAATTCATTGTGTCGTTTTAAATTCACAGGTCCATGACTGGTGACAGCTTCTATTAATATTAGCCAGTCTTGTTGTTGATAATAAACTACAACATCTGGCATTTTACCATGAGGATCTAAATCAATTCCTATTTCTCGAAACTTTTGAGTTTCATTAATAATGAACTTATCCCCAGCATCACCGACATAAAGAACCAAACCTCCTGGTGTAAATCTGGGACAAAAATTTTCTAAAATGTCTTTGATTAAATTATTTTGTCCACCTGATGATAGATAAATTGCTTGTCCATTGGGTAAACTAACGGGAATTGTGGAGATATTCCGAGTTCTATCCTGCAATAAATTCTTGACAGAAATAGTATAATTACGACGAGATTCTTCCCACTGATCAGAACCATAAGATTGTATCAGCGAAAGTGCTTGTTGCTGAAGTTGATAACACCATTTAGGACTATTAATTGGTCGGTCGGGTTGATCTGGATTTTCCACAACTAAACCCATTTGTACAAACTGGTGCATTGTTTGTCTTCTCACTGTTTCCCTTGTATTGGGTGCGTATTGTTTTCCATAAAAATCACGAAACCAATCCATCATTTCAGTAATTCTGCGTTTGGGTGTTGTTGCTTGATCATTTTTTTCAATAACTTGGTTATAGGGAACAAGTCTCATTTCCGAAAAACTATCTAATTCTTGTTCTGAGTTAATACTTATTTCTATAAATTTAGGTTTAATTTCTGTTTTTGTAGCATGAAAAATAATATTTTCTTGTAAAACATTATCTTCTGCAAAAGCTAATGAGCGACTTTCAAATATATGAATATTTTGGAGTACCATTTTTTCCAAAAAAGCTTGGCGAAAAGGACGAAAATAACTACCATTACAAAAGCTTCTCGGAGTAATTGCCACTATCTCTCCATTTATAGAAAGTTGTAATATGGATAGCCAAACAAATGCACTATATAAATTTACCGTTTCAATTCCCAGCTTTGACAGTATTTTTTTCTCAATTGATTTACTGTTAATCTTTTTATAAGGTGGATTCATAATAGCA
>NZ_JADEWA010000055.1:0-18762 GCF_015207865.1 Dolichospermum sp. LEGE 00246 | reverse complement strand
ATAATAAAGAAGACATATATAGTAGTTTTTATAATCAATTATCACATATTTTACAGTATTTTTCATCCTGGAAATCCTGATTCAGACAAAATAAATCAAAAAGTCCCTATCAACTAGAACCCGTGTATGTAATCATTGTGGGTTCATTGAAGATAGAGACTTAAAACTGAGATTGTCAAAGACTATTCAAAAACCTAACCTAACAACTCAATATTAGAAAAGATGAAATCTTGAATGGAAATACGTTCTGCGATTTCCGTGCGAATTTCCCGACGGTTGAGAATGTAGTAATTACCTACCTTTTCATATTCATCAGTAAAATCGCTTTTACCGCCCTTTTGAGCGCCGGTTTCCGGGTCATGGTAAACAGAATTGTATGTGTGAGAAAGATATCCTTCTCCAGTTTCGTGACTGCTGAAAGTGTCAATAGTCACAAAAGTACCGTGAATTAAACGGTGAACGTGGCAAACTTCATTGTTACGCACTTTGTACTTATCTCCTTCCGACTTTCCACCAACAAAAATCTCTACTGCGCCGTTTGCATCCTTGCTACCATATCTAAAAGTATTTGCGCCGTGAGTCTGTGCAAACGCCCGACGGACACGGTGAACGGCGATTTCCCAAGCTTGTCCATGAATGGCTTTTTTAGCAGCTTCGTCTTCCACATTCAGAACTTCTGCCTTCATATTGGCATCAATCCGCACTTGACCTTTGATCACTTGGTCATCATACTTATAAGTAATATCTGCGGTATAGCCAGGGAAATTTCCATCCCAAGTATAACGGTTTTGATAGGCAGCCTGAAAAAGTTCTTGGGCTGAGATTTGAGTAACTGTCATCGTGCTTGTCCTCTCGTTACAAGTTAAAATAGCTTTTTATCGTTGCTGGTATTAGCATAGAGGTAATTATCGAGGTTCGCATAGACCCCAAATGGGTACACTTATGGCTAAAACTCTCCACGCCATTTTCCAAGCGATCGCCAATGTCCAAAATGAGCAAGAATTAAAACTAGCTCTCATGGATACCATTGGCGACCATTTTGCAGTACAACATTGGGGTATTGATCTCCTAGATGACCAATTAAATACTCAAATTGAAATTCCCGAAATTCCTGCTGTCTGCTTAGAAGCTAACCCCATTGGCCGTTATGTTGTCGAACGTCACGCCCCCACCCACGAGCAATTAATTTTATCCCCAGAAGACTGGAAAAACTATTGCACTCGTCACGAACACGTGATGACTGGTCCGATAGTTTGTAATGGTCAATTAGTGGGGACTTTAAATTTTGCTCGTGACCCCGGAAGTCAGCCCTTTGATAGTAATGATTTAGCTGATTTAAGTGCAGTTTGTTTACATTTATCAGCAAAAATGGCCACACTCCAAGCACAACCAAAAACCTTTGCATCTGCTGGTAATTGTCCCCTGACAGCGCGGGAATTAGAAATTGCCAGATTAGTAGCCCAAGGTTTAACTAATGGGGAAATAGCCGTTAAATTATGGATTACTCAAAATTCTGTCAAGCAAGCTTTAAAAAGGATGTTCCGTAAATTAGACGTTTCCACTCGTGCGGAAATGGTAGCAAAACTACAAGATAGATTAGTTTCCTCATAGCTATAAAAAAATGATAGAGCATAGATCCCCGATTTCTTTAAGAAATCGGGGATCTGAGTATTCAAATATATTACTCTTTGGATACAGTTAATATCAAAATCTTTTGTTAATGTATAAACAAATACGATTATATTCTGATAATTGTCGGTTGGTTTCAGCGACAGCAACCCAACCAAGGTTTAAAATGTTGGGTTTCCCGGCATTAACCCAAACTACGGAATTATTATGCACAAATTATTAACTGGAGCTTTGAGTACAGAAAAATTGACAGTAAAAATCCCCAACTTACCTCTATCACTAGCAGGATTAAAGCTGGTACAAATGTCAGATTTTCACTATGATAATGGTCTATTATCAGAAAAAATGTTAACAGAAGCAATTGCCGTTAGTAATGCCGCAAAACCAGATTTAGTTATTTTAACTGGCGACTATGTTAACACAATCGCTAAACCAATTCACCAACTAGCATCACGACTAAAAAATCTAGAAAGTCGCTATGGTGTCTATGCTATCCTTGGCAATCATGATATTTATTATCCTAGTTCAAAATTAGAAATTACAAATGCTTTAACAAATGTGGGGATTAATGTACTTTGGAATCAAATTGCTTACCCCTTGGGAGAAAAATTACCTTTAGTGGGATTAGCGGATTTTTATTCACGAGAATTTAATCCAGAAGCAATTATGAATCAACTCGATTCGACTACACCTCGGATTGTCTTATCTCATCACCCAGATACAGCCGAAATCCTGAAAAAATGGCGAGTAGATTTACAATTATCTGGTCATAGTCATGGTGGACAAATCGTAATTCCTGGTCTGGGACCCGCCATGATTTACTATGCAAAAATAGTCAAAAAAATCCCCAAAAAACTTATCCGTAAATTACCATTTTTACGGAAAACCCATTCTATATTAAGCCATTGGCAATGGTCAGAGGGTTTACATATAGTGGGAAATAATCAATTATATGTAAATCGAGGCTTAGGAACTTATTTCCCCGGACGGTTATTTTGTCCACCAGAGGTTACTATTATTACCTTAGAAGTCTCCCCGTAAATATAGAATATTTAACCGCAGATAAACGCAGATAAACGCAGATAAACGCAGATAAACGCAGATGAAGACGGATGAAGACGGATGAATAATTTCTTCCTTTGCTTCTTTGCCCCTACCCTGTGGGATCTCTCAGCGAGATTGCGCGAAACAAAAACAGGCGTTGGTGAATGAAAGTATGAGTTAGTCTCACGCAAAGGCGCAAAGGCGCAAAGATTAAGAGTTTCAGAAAGGGAATTTTTGATTTTCATACCTCAATTCAGCAATACCCAAAAACAATATAGTAGAATAAAAAATTAGCATCAACTTGTAATTTCTTATGTCTGCTACGCCGCTTGTATCTCAGCTAGATTCACCTAACTCCGTTGAGTCTGAACTTCTCCCCCCTCTCCTTGGTGCTTCCGTGACGGAGTTAACTGCTTGGGTACAGCAGCAGGGACAACCTGGTTATCGGGGTAAGCAATTGCATGATTGGATCTATAATAAGGGTGTGCGATCGCTCGCTGATATTTCTGTATTTCCGAAAAATTGGCGTTTGGAAGTTGCAGATATTCCCATAGGTCGTTCTTCTCTACATTACCGTTCCGTTGCCCCCGATGATACCGTCAAATATCTCCTCAAATTAGTTGACGGGGAAATTGTGGAAACAGTGGGTATTCCCAGCGATAAACGGTTAACAGTCTGCGTTTCTACTCAAGTCGGCTGTCCAATGGCTTGTGATTTCTGTGCGACTGGGAAAGGTGGCTATAAGCGTAATCTTACCCGTGCGGAAATTGTTGATCAAGTCCTGACTGTCCAAGAAGATTTTCAAGAACGGGTGAGTAACGTCGTATTCATGGGTATGGGTGAACCATTGTTGAATACGGAAAATGTGATTTCAGCAATTAAATCCATTAATCAAGATATCGGAATTGGGGCGCGATCGCTGACACTATCTACTGTAGGCATCCGCGATCGCATTTTGCAAGTCGCCGCACACCAACTGCAAATTACCCTCGCTGTCAGCCTCCACGCACCCAACCAAGCATTACGGGAACAACTCATTCCCAGTGCTAAACCCTACCCCATAGAAGACTTACTCGCAGAATGTCGAGAATACGTAGAAATAACTGGACGCAGAGTTACCTTTGAATACATACTTCTCGCTGGAGTCAACGACTTACCGGAACACGCCTTAGAACTATCAAAACGTCTGCGAGGATTTCAAAGTCACGTTAACTTAATCCCCTACAATCCCATAGAAGAAGTAGATTATAAAAGACCAACCCGCGACCGAATCGAAGCCTTTGTCAACGTTCTTCAACAACAAAATACCGCCGTCAGTGTCCGTTATTCTCGCGGTTTAGAAGCCGACGCTGCTTGTGGACAATTAAGAACAACAAAAAGGTAATTTGTCAATAAAATTGTCAATTATTTCCTAGCATAAATTCCTGGTGCATAAGCCTCAATCACCTTACCCGTGCGAGTGCAAGTGATCATCAAATAATCGCAACTAGGACATTGTGTTCTGGTAACTTGACTATCAGCAATATAGTGACGTTCAGCCGCACTACCGCAATTTGGGCAATGAATCTTTTGTGATGCTTGCATTTTAAAACCCCTGAAATTAATAACTTTTGAGAAAAAGCGAAAAAACCTGTTTAATTATTGTCAATGTAAAAAAGTTGATATCTTTGGTCATTATCTTAAACTTGATAATTTTTATCATCATGCCTCAGATATATAAATTTACTTTAGATCTAACTTTTCTTAGATTAGCCGTGATCCCTATGGTGTAATCCTTGAGACAGTCCTGTTTATTTTTTGGGAAAAAATAGGTTATTTTTCCATTCAAGCGTTACTAGATAGGAAAAACTGTAATCAAAGTCACAAAATCAATAGTTTTATATTTAATTAATATTTGCATAAACAAGACACCCCTCCCACAAGTCATACAGATGAAACTCTCTATGCGTCTTGGCTGTAGGTTTATATGGCTAACGCCACACTACACTAATAGCAAGCCCTACTTAGTCCGTTTTAACGGACTTGAGCTATGAGACAGGGAATTTATTCCCTGGCGGTTGTGGAAGGCAACAGATAAGCCGTTTTGAGTATAATTGTATCCACCTACTTAACCATGAATAAAAAAGTAAGTAGTCATCCCAAAAGCCACCACTATCACAAATTTCCGCACCAAATTAGGTTCTAGTCTGCGGGCAAAATGAGCGCATAAATAACCACCCAGAGAACCACCAACCGCCATTATAATAACTTGATGCCAAGCAATCAAATTAGCGAACATAAAGGGAATAATAGCCACACCATTAATGCAACTACCTAATAAAGTTTTAAAAGCATTAATAGAGTGAATATTTTTAATCCCTAAAAAGGTTAAAGTTGCCAACATTAAAATGCCTACACCCGCACCAAAAAAACCACCATATATAGAGATTGCTAATTGAGAAATTAGGAGAATCAATAAAGGTGGCGGTGCAGAAATATCATTTTTACTCTGAAGTTGCAGCCAGTTTTTTAGAGATTCACTGAATGTAAATATTAATGTTGCTGATAGTAATAAATAGGGCAGCATCTTTTTAAACACATCCGGTGATGTATATAACAAAGCCACTGAACCAATCACACCACCAACTAAACTTGTGCCGGCTAGTAATAATAATTGTCTTTTTTCAATATTCAAGTCTTGACGATATGCCCTTGCACTAGCGATCGCTGCTATCCACAAAGCAGTATTATTTGTAGCATTAGCGTTAATTGGTGCGACACCCGTAAATATTAGGGTAGGAAATGTAATGAAACTACCACCACCCGCGACAGCATTGAGTCCACCGGCAATGAACGCGGTACTAAAGAGAAGCAAACTATGAATCAAAGTTAAATCCTGCGGCATTTTTTGTAATTAATAAACCTAGTTATACCGTTAAATACCTTTCTAAATGTAATATCAAAAATAAAATCAGATAATGTTGTTTTTTGCCTCAACCCAAGGGATAAAAATAAGCTGTGCTGGATTTAATTTGGATTATTTTGTATATTTTGCGGGCATCTTGCCCACAAAATATATTTTTACTGATGAGATTCTAACCAGTTGAATAAATCCTCAATAGCTGTAAAATCTAGCAATGCCTCACCGAGTGATTCCAACTGATTTAAAGAAAGAGTTTGAATTTTTTTCCTAATTTCTTCCGGTAAATTTCCTACCCGTTTTTGTAGTAGTCGAATCACAAGATTTTGCTCACCTTCCTGTTTACCTTCTGCTATTCCTCGCTCGTAGCCAATGCGCTCACCTGTAGTAATATAAGTCATAGTTCGCTCCTGTTCAAATTGTTTAAAATCTTGCCAAAACTCTGCTTCTAATGCTTTTGGTAACATCATAACCCAGTCTATAAAACGGTAAAGGTTACGAATATCCTTTTCTTGCAATCCTTGTTCATACAATCGGCGAATTAAGCTAAATTTCCAGGTTTTGCGTTCTTGTGGTTTTTTACGGGTTTGTTGTGTTCTTAAATGTGCCATTACCACCGTTGCAAAAGGATTATCACTGGCTTCTAATTCTGTCCAACGGTTTTGGTAATCTAGCAATTTGACTGTACCAAATTCAAAGTTTAACCTGGTATCAGGATAATTATAATTGTATTGGTTTGGTCGCCATTTGGGATCTGCATCACATAAAATAGCAAGACTAATGGCAGGTTTGCCAAAACGGTCAAAAATTCGTAGGTTGTAGGAGAACATCCTTTCAGGAAAGAGTTCTTCAGATTTTGCCTGAATTTCTATATGTATCAACAGCCAAATTTCTCCTCCTTGGTGTTGCCACACTTTGACTAATTTATCCGCATATCTTCTTCCTTGTTCAGCGTTGCGAGCTATTTGTTGAAATTCTTTATCTAGAAATTCGTGGGGTATTTCCCAGTTAATTAATGCGGCTGTTTGCGGGAAGAAAAATTGCATTGCTTGGGGAAAGTATGCTTCTAATATTTCTTTCCAGGGACTGTCTTGGTCGGCTCTTTTTCGTTCTTTGGTCATGTGTTATTTAGTAATAATGGTTCTACCGCTTTCCTTGTGATCAAACATCCTGATTAGGCATCCATAACCATTGCTGGATATGGGTTTGATGCAAATTAATCTGCGATCGCAAAACACTCCGCCTATTTTGCAAAAATTAAAACCTCAAATCCAATCATAGCAATAGTTTCAGCCATATTTTACCGAAAATATTGGGAGCAATAGAAGCAATTTTTTAATCTAAAATCTAAAATCCAAAATCTAAAATTCCCAGTCAAAATAGGTTTTTGGGAGGTTGTACCCCCCGTAATATTTTATATTAAGGAATAGGCACAGATCGTAATAATCGTTCAACTATAGTTTTTGTATTGCGTCCCCCTCTAGGAATCAGACGATGACAAAGAACGTGCGGTGCGAGAAACTTAACATCATCAGGAAGAGCATATTCCCTACCTAAAATAAAAGCCAAGGCTTGAGCGGCTTTTTGTAAAGCTACAGTACCACGAGGACTAACACCAAGAGTGATTTCTTCATCCTGTCTAGTAGTCCGCACCAATTCTAAAATGTATTGTTGCAAAGATGCTTCTACCTTGACTTGGGAACAAGCTTGGCGTAATGCTTGGACTTCTTCTAAAGTAATACAAGGCTGTAAATCAGCAACCTTTAAACCAGCTTGCAGATTTTGCAGCATTTGCATTTCTTCAGATTCCGAAGGATAACCCAAACTTAAAGACAGCATAAATCTGTCCATTTGCGCTTCTGGGAGGGGAAACGTCCCTTGGTACTCAATGGGGTTTTGGGTAGCAATTACAAAGAATGGCTGAGGAACTAGACGAGAAACACCATCAACTGTGACTTGATGTTCTTCCATTACTTCCAGTAAAGCTGACTGGGTACGGGGTGTAGCGCGGTTAATTTCATCCGCTAATAGGACGTTAGCAAATACAGGACCTTGTAGAAATGTAAATTCCCCAGTTTTAGGATTCCAAATATTTGTACCAGTGATATCTGTAGGGAGTAAGTCAGGGGTACATTGTAACCGTTGAAATTTACCATCTACAGAACGAGCCAGAGATTTGGCTAAAAGGGTTTTACCGACACCGGGGACATCTTCTAATAAAGCATGACCACCACCCAGTACAGCTACTATTACTAAGCGTATAGCTTCATGTTTACCAACGATGGTACGAGCCAAATTTTGTGTTAAAGCGTCAATTTTTTCTCTCATGTAGTACCTGGGGGAAATGTAGAAGGAATTATGAAGTATAAAAAAGGATTTTAGAATCCAGAAATGTCTCAATCACTATTTTTAACACTAATCCACTTCTATGGTAGGTTGGGTTGAGGAACGAAACCCAACAAAGTCCTTGATCACGTCGTGTTTCACTATTGCTCAAACCAACCTATATTTCCTAAACCGACAAGTATTGAAAGCAGACATGAACCCAAAATTCATAGAAAATCGGTTATTACTGAGTCACCAAATATCTAACCACTTCAGGCACAGAGTACATGGAAAAATGAGAGTTTGAGAGGTTTTATAATTAAAACTGGGCGTTGCTGAATCGAGGTATGAAATTTCCAAATTGAACCTTTAAAAATCTTACCTTTGCGTCTTTGCGCCTTTGCGTGAGACTAAAATTCATACCCTTAATCAGCAACGCCTAAAACTGCTTAATTAATTGCATCTTTTAAAGACAAGATCACCCCATTGAAGTTGATTGTAATTAAGTAACACCAAAGTACCCTTTGCTCCGTTTTCAGCTTCAGTTACTAACTGAGATCCTTGAACATACCATTTACCTGACATCGTATCAGACCGTAGTATGGGGTTCTCGTGCTTTATTTTTGATTGCCATCTATTGTTTCCATAGATTTTCAGTGTTATTTTGGTAAGTTTCTCACCAGAGTTATATGCAGTAATCCAACATCCTAAAACCGAGGAATTATTTGTCTGCGCTATTGCTGTAGGTATTAATTGGAACTTTGAAAAGTCACAAAACACCATAGATAGCGATAAATTCATGGCTATACTAAGCTTCCAGAAGATTTTGCTGTTCATGTTCAAAATAGGGCTTATGTGAGTTTGTGTAAAACATGAAAACCAAACAAGCGGATTGATATTTGGCAGCAATTATACGAAAATTTGTATTAAAGCGTCAAGTTTTTATCTTATATCGTGTCAGAGAAAATGCGAAAGAAGCCCTGGCGAATAAAATTCGCGGCTATACAAACAAAGTCCGCCTGCGCGGACTAAATCCCCAATTCAGCATTAACAACTAAAAATTTCTTTAGCTGCTGTACAATCAAGTTGAATTTGGTTTTTCAGCGCTTCTAAGGAAGGAAATTTCTGTTCGGGGCGCAAAAATTTTACTAGTTGTACCAGCAAATTTTTTCCATACAAATCACCAGACCAATCTAATAAATGTACTTCTACACGAATATCTATACCATTAACTGTGGGACGGTTGCCGATATTCATGACTCCAAATTGCTGAGTGGGAGATTTATCTGGAGTTTCATTATGGATAATTGCCTCAATAGCGTAAACACCATGACGGGGTAAAAATTTGTCTTTTGGTAGTTGAATGTTGGCGGTAGGAAAACCGATAGTTCTCCCTAATTTTTGACCTGTTACTACTTCACCTATGAGAGTGTAAGGTCTTCCCAAAAGCCGATTTGCTTTGGGAATATCACCTACTTCCAAACTTTCTCGGATTAATGAGGTGCTGATGCGAGCATCATCTGTTGCTGGCGAAATATTTGTATCAGTTTTTATAGGAACTATTGTTGCGGGTATGTTGTATTTCGCTGCGAGCGCTTGCAAGTCTTGAGCAGTACCCATGCGCTTTTTGCCGAAACAAAAGTCTTGTCCCACGCTAATTTGTTGACATTGCAGTTGTTGAACTAGGATTTTATCGACAAATTCTTCGGGAGAAAGGGCAGATAGTTCTCTATCAAAAGGTAATAATACCAATTGTTCTACCCCAAGCGATCGCAATTGTGCAACTTTTTCATCTAGTGGTGTTAACAAATCACGGGGAAGTCCAGTAAAAAACTCTTGGGGATGGGGATCAAATGTAACAACTGTTGAGTAGGGGCGGACTGAATTCTCCTCACCCCATGCTGACTGCAATACTGGCTGAATCACTCTTTGATGACCAAGATGAACACCATCAAATTTGCCAAGAGCAACAGCAGTTGGTGTCAGCAGTTCTTCTGTCGAAGAAGCAACCCGTACAGAACACCCATTTTGAGACAAATTTAACACTTGGATTTTGGGATTTTAGGTTTATTTTCGCTATCAGCGTTTAGCTACTGTTGAACCTTTGGTTCAGCCATTTATAACGATGTTGACGCTCTCGCGCTGTTAGATATCTAATCACCAATCTAATCTAAAATCGAGAAGTCCGTTGATTAAATTGGTTTTTGGTTAGGTATACCAACCCCACGGGGAAAACTAATTGGTGTGCTGGATACTTTTCGCAAATAAAGACAATGACGAATACTATTACTCAAAGGAGTGGAAAATTCCTCAATTAATTCAATGACTCCACCTAATTGCTCAACAGCAGCCTCTAAACTTTCATTTTCTGCTTGAGTCCAAGTACCGCGATAAATTACCGCCAAACCGCCTTTTCTCACCAAAGGTAAGGAATATTCCGCACAAGCAGAAACATTACTCACAGCCCGGATTACAGCCAGATCATACTGTTGTCGGTGTTGAATTTGTTGACCAATTTCTTCCACTCTACTCAGTAAAGCTTTGGTATTACTTAGAGTAAGTGCTGATAAAACTGTCTCGATAAAGGTAATTTTCTTACCCGTAGAATCTAAAAGTGTAACTTGAGAATTAGGAAAAATCAGGGAAATGGGGATACCAGGAAAACCCGCACCCGTACCAATATCAATTATCCGCTTACCCTGTTCAATCCCAGGAATAAATACTTGTTTAGGTGCAATTCCCCGTAAAGAATCCCAAAGATGTTTTTCCCAAAATTCATCAGGTTCAGTAATGCGAGTTAAATTAAGTTGACGATTTCCAGCAATAATTAATTGATAAAGTTGTTGAAATTGATTTTTTTGCAAAACTGTTGGTTGCCAGTTCAGAGTTTTTTGCCATATTTCCGCCATTTCTGGCAAATTAGCTATTGGTAAAGATTCTAAATTCATTGGTGAAAATTAATTTCTTTAAGTTATCTTTAGTGAAAAATCCAGTCTTATCCCAATTTTATGTGAGGCTGCACAAAATCATAAAATCCATTAAGAGAAGCGCACCACAATAAATTTTAGGATATTTTTTTAATTGGAGAACTCTAATTTATCCCTCTTCATCTGCGTTTATCCGCGTTTATCTGCGTTTAAAATTTATTAAAATTAATTTAGTCTCAAGCAGATTTTACCTCTTCTCCCTGACTCCTGACTCCTGATGTTAAAACCCCATGATCTAATGTCCAACAATAATCAGCTATTGGTAACATATCACCTGCATCATGTGTTACAACTAACAGTGTCCAATCTTTTTTTAGTTTGGCTAGTAGATTTATCAGTTGGCGACGCATTGACCAATCTAAACCCGCTGTAGGCTCATCTAATAATAATAAATTTGGTTGGCGAATCAATTGTACCGCTAAAGCCAAACGTCGCTGTTGTCCACCGCTTAAAGTATGAGGTGATACAGATAAGGATAAATGATCTAATCCGACTTCTGTTAATGCTTGTTTAACCTGTTCTGTTCCCAGTTCAGGATGTCCTAAGCGTAATTCTTCTAAAATTGTCCCCCCGCAGAAATGGCGTTCTGGAAATTGAAATACTAAACCTGCTAATTGTTGTAATTGTTCGGCTATGAGTCCCTGTTCTCGCCAAAAAACCCCACCAGCAGTAGGGTTAGCCAATCCAGATAAAATTTCTAATAAGGTGCTTTTACCCGAACCGCTAGGACCAATAATTAAACCTAGTTTCTGGGGTGGTAATTCTAAATTTATAGCTTGGAGAATGGCTTTTGGGCAGGCTGTGGGATGATAAGTTAGATTTCTAAGATAGAGCATTTGTGTAAATTACCAAGTTATACTCAAAACGGCTTGATTGTTTGATTCTAAACGTAGGGGTAAAGCAAGAGCTTCATTGGTGTTAACTTAACGTGAAAGCCTTGTAAAATATCAGTTTCACCCTTTCTCGTTCCCATACTCTGTATGGGAATGAATTCTAGAAGGCTCTGCCTTCTATGAAAACAGAGGCAGAGCCTCTGTAATAGCATTCCCAGTCAGAGACTGGGAACGAGATATCATCAGGATTTGAGCTTAAGTTAACACCTATGAAGCTCTTGCTTTACCCCTACATATCTGGGTTCTTTGTCATTTGGCAAAATAAATCTCACCCGTGTTTAGTATATGAAAATTTTTGGCGGAAATAGACTAATTTATAATTCACTATTTTGGCATTTTAGGTAATAGATACAACAATTTCAACCGTAATTATTCAGAAAGGCTATTATGTTTAAACAGTTTTTAATTCCTCAATTAAGGATATTTTGGCGATCGCCTACTTTATTAAGTGTGACTGTGACTACTTCCATCCTTTTGAATATGTTCGTAAATCCCTCCTTTGCGGGTGATCCCTTTCGGGGTCGAGAATCGCGGAAAATTGGCGATCGCACAGAAGCCGCTTTTCATGCTATTTTTCAACAAGGAAATTATCCCACAGCCAAAGATGCTTTACAAAAAGCCGCCTCTAGCGAACCCAATGAACCTCTAATTTACGCCATTCAGGCTTCTTTAGCATATCAAAATCAAGATAGTGCTAGTTTAGAAAAATACAGCAGCAAAACTCTAGAAACTGGACAAAATCTGATCGCCAGTGATCCATTGCGTGGTAACTTATATACTGCGGTTGGTCATTTTTTAACAGGGGCGGTAATTTTGAATCGAGAAGGAACTGTAAATGGTGTCCCCCAAGCTTTAAGTCGGTTGCGGAAAGTCTATACCTATCTTGACAGAGCCGAAGAGATTTCTGCCAATGATCCAGAGTTAAACTTGATTCGCGGCTATATGGATTTAATGTTAGCTGTGAATCTACCTTTTACTAGTCCAGATCAAGTAATTGAAAGATTGGAAAAAAATGCTGCTCCTAATTATTTAGTAAATAGAGGTATTGCTTTAGCTTATCGAGATTTAAAACAATACTCCCAAGCTTTAGATTATGTCAACCGCGCCTTAAAAACAACTGCTGACAACCCAGAAATTTACTATCTTAAAGCCCAAATTCTCCATGAAAAGGGGAAAGCGGAAAAAAGCCAGAATTTAATTAAGGAAGCAATAACTTATTTTGACAAAGCATTAGCCAAAAAATCTCAACTTCCTGCTAATTTAGTCAAACAAATTGAACATGAACGCAATCAGGCTTTTAGTAGTCAGTAGTCAGTAGTCAGTAGTCAGTAGTCAGTTGTTATAAAATTCTGATTCTACCAATTACCCATTACCCATTACCCATTACCCATTACCCATTACAAAAATGCAAATTCAATTCCGCGAGTTTAATCCTTTTGATGTTTGGATTTGGTTTAAGTTCAGCAATGTTCCCTCCCAAAGGGAAAAACAATATGTAGAAGAAGTATTCAATTCCTGGTTTTATCTAGGTAAATTAGGGGGATTTAATGCTGAAAATTTGCAAATCCAAGACACAGGACTTGATATCAGCTATATGGACTATGATACCAAAGGCTATGATAAAAGTTTAATGGCTTTGATGCACAACATGGGTGAATTTGAATACGAAGGAGAATGGGGGCGTTGCTGGTTTGATTTAGGTACAAGTGATGCGATCGCCTTAGATATTCTCATCAACGCCCTCACTCAACTAACTGAAGAATACGTCACTATTGAAGAACTATACATTGGTGGCGAAAATCCAGATTGGTCTACAGAAGATAGTGAAAGTCGTCCCTCTTCCATTTACGATAATTAATTGTAGTTATGAATAAAGAAGGTCAAATTCGGGTGATTGTTTTAGCACTCATCCGAGATGGTAATAGAATATTTGTTTCTGAAGGATTCGATTCGACAAAACAATCAACATTCTATCGGGCTTTAGGTGGTGGTGTAGAATTTGGCGAAACTAGCCGCATAGCCTTAGCTAGAGAATTTCAAGAAGAAATTCAAGCAGAATTAACAAATATTCGCTATTTAACTTGTATTGAGAACTTATTTACCTTTGACGGTAGACAAGGACATGAAATCATTCAACTCTATGAATGCGACTTTGCTGATTCCCAGTTTTATCAAATCGAAAGTTTAACTTTTGCAGAAACACCAGAACGTCAACATCGCGCATTGTGGGTAGATATTTCTCGGTTTAAATCTGGTGAATTACGATTAGTTCCTGAAGTCTTTTTTGATTATCTATAAACTTAGATCCCCGAACCTAGATCCCCGAATTATTTTTCTATCCTGTCACTAAATAATCAATTAAGTTAAGAAGTCGGGGATCTTAATCACTCAAGATTGCTATATTAAAACTAAAGGTAAATACAGGAAGTTAATTATGACTCTACAATTAGCAAAACCACGCCTTAACACCTTTCGTCTCAATGTTTCTCAATACCATCAAATGAGCGAAGCCGGTATTTTTTCAGAAAATGATAAAGTAGAACTAATTAATGGAGAAATTATAGAAATGTCACCAATTGGTAGAAGACACACAGCTTGTGTAAATCGTTTAAATTCAGTTTTTTCGCAATTACTGGGTAAAAAAGTCATAATTGCTGTACAAAATCCGATTACCCTAAATAACTTATCTGAACCCCAACCAGATATCGCACTACTGAAACCTCGTGCAGATTTTTATGAATCTGGACACCCTCAACCCCAGGATGTATTTCTCTTAATTGAAGTTGCAGATAGCAGTCTGGAATATGATAGAGACGTAAAAATTCCTCTCTATGCTAGTAGTGGTATTACTGAAGTTTGGTTAGTTGATATTTATGAACAAGCGATTATTGTTTATCGCTACCCTAGCGAAAATGGTTATAGCGACATTCAAAAACTCAGTCGAGGAGAAAAAATGTCAATTCAAGCATTCCCCGAAGTTAATTTAGTTGTAGATGATATTTTAGGATCAATAATTTCCTAGCCAACCTCTCAATAATATCCAATCCATCTCTTCAGATATTAGTTATTGAGATTGCAGAAATACTAATCAAAGCAATAATGTTTTTTTACGTCCCTGGTAATTTCCCATGTACAAGACATCCCAGCGGGAAAAGTTACTAAGTCTCCCTTACCCATTTGTACCGCTTGTCCTCCATCAGGAGTGACAACAACATTACCTGCTAAAAAGTAGCAAGTTTCTTGATCATCGTAAGTCCAAGAAAATTTAGATATTTCCTTTTCCCAAATTGGCCAGTTGAATACATCTAACTCATTAAGATGTGCAAGATTTGGTTGATGTACGACTTTAATTTCCATGAGTTGTATTTAACAATAAGATTGGATGTCTTCTCCACACTTATCTACTAAATAACATAATGCGCGAAAACGCAAGCCGACAAACTGCTCATACAGTGGGTTGAGTTTGCACATAGGCGGAATGTGAGCAATTTTCCGACCAAAAACTACGATATCACGCTCAAAGGGACATTGGGCAGGAATTAGTTTAGCAATTAATCTAGCAACTTGAGGATTATCAATTTCAATTTCGTCGAACCATTGACGAATTTTTTGCAATAAATCAAACTTATTTTTAACTGAATGGGTTTCTTTGATAGGGTTGACAAAACTAGAGAGAATCATTGGTTGACTATTTGTTTTTAGCATGATGGTAAGTCCTATGTAGATGAGATTGATAAAATTTTGCCAATGTGGCAATTTGCACAACAAATTATCTGGGAAATTTTCACTGAACTTAAAGAACGGTAAAGTAGTTGAACTAATTTTTATTTAAACTGGCTTTGTGTTGAAGAACTGTTCAGTTGAATACAAAATAACAAAGAAAATATAAAAATGGTATAGCCTTAGCTTATAGATTTCTGATATTGAATATAGTAATTTTATATATAAAATCCCCATGAATGCTTGAGAAACGGCACAGTAAGTAATTGGACAAAAATATTTACAGTCATTGCGAGCGAAGGGAAGCAATCACAACCCTTGGAATTGCTTCATTTCACTTCATTTCACTTCATTTCACTTCGTTTCATATGGCTAACGCCACGCTGCGCTAACGCAATGACATTGTGTAATTAATTCTGTCCCATTACTTAATTCCAGGGAGAATTGCTAGAAACACTGATGTATCTAGCTTTCTCCTCTAGCTGGACTGCATAACCATTAGGAGATGATGACATTAATTTTAGGTGATAGCAGATTCAGAAAAAAGTCGTGGAGGTTACTTTCTCGCAGGGAACAGGGAATAAGGAATTTTCTTCTTCTGACTCCTGACTCGGTGACTGGGCGCAGGCCCTGCGCCCCTACATCTGACAGTTTTCTAGAATATAACTACACAATTCGCAAAAACCATCTCCTTCCGCTGCTGTAGTTATATATGTAGGTTGATGTTGTAACTGATTTTCATAGCCGCGTATATTTGCTACACCTACGGAAATAGGAAAATAACGCTGGTTAAACAAACTTTCATCATTGGGACTGTCACCAACAGTGATCACCTGTTCGGGGAAGTAGGTAGGAAAATATTGACGTAGAACTTTTAATAAACCGACAGCTTTATTTTGTCCTGGGGGTTGAATATGACACTGAACGTTGCTGTAAGTAAATCCCCAACCCATCTGTTGACAAAGATTACCTATTTTTTGTAGTTCCTCGGTTGTCAGTGAGGTAAGATCGAAAGTCCAGTCTGTGACTCGAAATAAATTATCAGCGGATTCTTGAATTTGTGGAAAATAAGTTTGTAAGTTAACAAAAGTTTTGGCTAAATCTTGACGATGGTTAACTAGGTCAGGAATATGGGTGAGTGTGACTGGATCAGAATTATCTGATGGATAAAATAAACCACCATTTTCGGCTATCGCACCGGCTATGGGCATTAAACTACTAATAGCGCTTACCCATCCAGCAGACCGTCCAGTAACAATCAAGACCGGAATTTTAGCTGTGGATAGCCTCTCCAAAGTATTTAGTAATTGAGATGTAAATTTGCCATTTTTAGTGAGTGTCCCATCCATATCTGTTGCCAGTAGGTAAATATGATATGAATGCGTAGATATATCAGACAACTGCTGTATATTAATAAGATGCTTATCCAAGTCCCTAATAGGTTTGTACATATGATATTACCAAGAAAATGTAAAAAATATTTATACCACAGCAACCTACTAAGTAAGATTTGGGTATTATAAACATCAGTAGTTAATAATTTCAGGTTGTAAATTATGGTTAGTACGATTTTTCTGGCTCAATCTTCTGGATCTAAGACAACAAAGACAAATAAAGTCTCACCTGTTATCCACGAGTCTCAGAGTTTACCTCTACCATTGCTACTATTTGCGGGTGGAGGAATGGTTTTAGTGCTGGTTGCTGTGATTGCCTATGGCAGAATCCTCCTGCAAAGGGGTGACAAAAAACTTAAATTTGAACAATTCCGCACGCGAGAATTAGAGAAAAAGTTGAAGTTGGCTTTGGAAACTATTCGCAAAATGGAGACTAATCCAGATTTAGTTCACTCACGAGAATTTAACCTAGATTATCTGCGGATGCGAATGTCAGAGGAGGTATTCCATTTTGCTCTAGTTAATCAAATTAAAATCAAAGTTAAAGATAAGATTTCTCTATCACTGCGTCCTAGCCAAGCTAACCAAGGATCTGTGGGGATTTCTAGTAGCACAGGTAGGCAGGTAGATGAAACGTTTGATGTCGAGTATGAAACTGGTGTAGCGCCCAACATTGTCAAGCGGGTGCTGTTTCGAGCGCAAATTCGGTTAGTGAAGTTACCAACTCAAGCTACTTCTTCTACCATTACTCAAATCATTAATTGTATAGAGACATACCTTAGCCCCAGGGAAGATGACGATACTTGGCAACCTACTATTCAAGGTCGGATTGTTTATATACACTGGGATCAAAAGGCTAAACCGACTCCGTTGCTGGTACTAGAACAGTCAAATGAGGGGGTAAATGTGACATTTAGAACTAGCCGTCAAACTCCTCCGACGAAACAATAGTAGTTAGTAGATTTATCTGATGCAGTTACGATTCAGAAATAATCACCACTTTAAATTACTAACAAATATCGGAAAATTCAACACAGAGACAGACTTTTGGTTAGCAAAATATAAGGCGTATTTAACCAAATTACGAGTTATGCTTAGAAGGAATATTTTGAGCATCACGAGTAAGAAGACCATCTTCCATTTCCACAATGCGATCGGCAATATCTAAGATCCGGTTGTCGTGAGTTACTAATAGGATGGCAGTTCCCTGTTCTTTGGCTAGACGCTGCATGATTTCTACTACATCACGTCCTGATTGTTTGTCTAATGCGGCTGTTGGTTCATCGGCTAAAACTAGGGGAGGATGATTGACTAAGGCGCGAGCGATCGCTATTCTTTGTTTTTGTCCACCAGATAAATTATCTGGATAGTAGTTAACCCGTTCTTGCAAACCTACAGATGCCAGCATTTCCTCTGACTGAGAAATAGCCGTTGATTGGGAAATACTATTATTTAATTCCACAGCCATTTGCACATTTTGCCGAGCCGTTAAAAAACCCAATAAATTATGAGCTTGGAAAATATAACCAATCTTACGTCTCATGTGTACCAGTTTGTTTTGACTAGCACCACACAATTCATCACCTAAAAATTTTAAACTTCCCTCTTGTACTGACCTTAACCCACCAATCAAACTTAATAAAGTCGTTTTCCCTGAACCAGATGGTCCAGTCATAATCACAATTTCTCCGGCATATATTTCCAAACTAATGTCAAATAGAATCTGTTTTCTCAGCGATCCTTTACCGTAGTAGTGATTGATATTTTTAATAGATATTACAGGTTCTTTGTTGATCATAATAGGGGAGTGTAGGAGTCAGGAGTATTGGGAGTAGGGGGAGTATTGGGAGTATTGGGAGTGGGGGGAGTGG
>NZ_JADEWA010000491.1:0-3976 GCF_015207865.1 Dolichospermum sp. LEGE 00246 | reverse complement strand
ATTTAATTCCTGTTTCTTCAGATGCTTTTAACCGAGCTTTTTCATAACAATCTGCAAATATTTCTATAAATAGAGGTTGCAAACTAGGACTATCTTCTAATAATAATTCAATACAAATACGTTGCTCTGTAATCGTACTGCGCCAGCTTTCACTACGTTTTTCAGGTTGATATTGCCATTTTAGTAAGTGCATTAATAGCACAATTAAACGGCTCTTTAACTCCCGTTTTTCACTTTTTCCCATGCTTTCAATTTCTTCTATCAGATTTGCTAAATCAATTTCTGCAAATTTCCCTGCTTTTAATTGTTTACATATTGTTTCTATCCACAGATAAAAATCTTGGTCGTAAAGATTATCATTGGTAATGACTGTTGGTTGATGTGTTGTCATAATGATTTCTAACCTCCTGCAATAATCCTATCAGTAAATCATTCTATTGCGTCTCTTTCTTCATAATTCACATTGATGCTAAATATAGCATTCCCCGGCAGAGCCAGGGAAGGAGGATAATAATCGACAATTTTCAATGCTAACCTACTTACAACTTTCCCTCACATATCTGGGAATTTAAAATTGGTGGATATCAAGTATTAGATAAATGGTTGAAAGATAGAAAAAATCCTAAGAGAGAATTATCTACTGAGGAAATTAACCGGTATCAAAAAATTGTCATTGCTTTAACAGAAACTTTACGAATAATGCAGGAAATTGATATAATTGTTCCAGGTTTTCCCATAGAGTAAAAACTGGTAATATTAACCAATATTAATTTCCTATCTACATTGAAAACCCAAAATATCTCCTATTTACCTCTCTCTCCTCATGGTGCAAAAATAATATTAGGAAACAATATTACACCAGAACAATTAGTAGTTCCCCTTGCACCCACTCCTACAACAATGTTTGGACCCCGTGCAGCTTGTTTATTATCACCAACAGGACCATTATGGGTATCAGATACAGGACATCATCGTTTATTAGGGTGGCAAAATTTACCCACAAAAGATCATCAACCCGCGGACTGGGTAATAGGACAAACTGACTTTTTTCATGAAGGACAAAATGCTAAGGGTACACCAGGAAAATCTACACTTAGTGTCCCTACAGGTATTTGTAAATGTGGTAATGGTTTAGCTGTTGCCGATGCTTGGAATCACCGCATTTTAATCTGGTACAATATACCAGAAGATAGTCATGTTCCCGCAGATTTGGTATTAGGACAAACTAACTTTATTGATAATGAACCAAATCGAGGTAATCAACAACCTGCGGCTAATACGTTACATTGGCCTTATGGTATTTTTTATCATCAAGGTAAGTTATTTGTAGCTGATACCGGAAATCGTCGGTTATTAATTTGGAATCAATTACCCACAGAAAATGGACAACCTGCGGATATAGTTTTGGGACAACCGGATATGATATCACGCAATGAAAATGGGGGTGGTTCTCCCACCGCCGCCAGTATGCGTTGGTGTCATGATATCACCCTTTGGGATGATAATTTAGTTGTTGCTGATGCAGGTAATAACCGGGTAATGATTTGGGAAGGAACACCAACAGAAAATAATGCCCCTTGTGCGGTGGTTTTAGGACAAAAAAACTTCAATTTTGTGGAATTAAATCAAGGTGTTTATTTTCCTAGTGCAAGTAGTTTAAGTATGCCCTATGGGGTAGATGTTGCGGGGGATTGGTTAATAGTTGCTGATACAGCTAATTCCCGGTTGCTAGGATGGAATAAACAAGCATCTATTTTATTATTGCAGGGTGCGATCGCTGATGGTGTGATGGGACAAGATAACTTTACAAATAAAAGCGAAAATCGGAATTTTGGACTACCAACAAGACAAAGTTTAAATTGGTGTTATGGAATTAAGGTTTGTGGGGAAACTGCGGTGGTTGCTGATTCTGGGAATAATCGCGTTTTGATTTGCAAGTTTTGATTATTTCACGCAGAGACGCAGAGGCGCAGAGGAGGAAGGATGAGAATAGAGGAAATTCGGGTTTGTGGGACTGTACAAGGTGTGGGTTTTCGTCCTACTGTGTATCGTTTGGCGAAGGTTTTTGGGTTAAAGGGTGATGTTTGTAATGATGGGAAAGGGGTGTTAATTCGTGTTTCTGGTGGTGAGGAAGAAATAACGGAGTTTGTCAATAAACTATATCAAGAATGTCCTCCTTTGGCAAGAATTAAGGAGTTGATTAGAAGTCCATATTTAGGGGAGTTTGATTTTAATACTTTTGTGATTTCTCGTAGTGTTAATAGTGTGGTGAAAACTGAGATTTCTCCTGACGCGGCAAGTTGTCCCCAATGTCAAAGGGAGATTTTTGATCCTTTTAGTCGTTATTTTCGTTATCCTTTTACTAATTGTACTCATTGTGGTCCAAGGTTAAGTATTATTCGCGCTATTCCCTACGATAGAAATAATACTAGCATGGTGAATTTTCCAATGTGCCAGGAATGTGAAAAGGAATATCAAGATGTAGAAAATCGTCGGTTTCATGCCCAACCTGTGGCTTGTTTTGTATGTGGACCTCGTGCATGGTTAGAAAGGACTGACGATAAACCTGTGATTTCTGATATGTTTTCCATGTTGGATGATGTGGATGCTGTTTGTACGTTATTACAAAAGGGTGAAATTGTTGCTATTAAAGGTTTAGGTGGTTTCCATTTAGCTGGCGATGCCACTTTAGAAAATGCAGTTTCAAAACTCAGAAATCGTAAAATTCGTTGTCATAAACCTTTGGCTTTAATGGCAAGAGATATTAATATTATTTCTGAATATTGCTATGTTAATGATTTAGAAAAGGAATTGTTAACAAGTTCTGCTGCACCAATAGTTTTATTAAATATTAAAGATCAGAGTAAATTAGCATCTTCTATAGCCCCAGGGCAAAATACTCTTGGTTTTATGCTACCTTATACACCGTTACATCATTTAATTCTCAGAAGAATGAAAGTACCAATAGTCTTAACTAGCGGTAATATTTCTGATCAACCACAATGTATAGATAATGAAGATGCAAAAGATAAATTATCCAAAATAGCTGATTATTTTCTTTTACATAATCGTGATATTGTTAATAGAGTAGATGATTCTGTAGTGCGAGTTATTGATAATCAAATTCAAACCCTCAGACGCGCTAGAGGATATGCACCAGCACCAATTCTTTTACCTCCAGGTTTTAAAAATATACCGCCTATTTTAGCAATGGGTAGTGAGTTAAAAAACACCTTTTGCTTATTACAAGAAAGTGAGGCAATTTTATCACAACATTTAGGAGATTTAGAAAATGCGGCTGCTTTTAATGCTTATCAAGAAACATTGAATTTATATCTGAATTTATTTCAACATCAACCAGAGATAATTGCTATTGATAAACATCCAGAGTATTTATCTTCTAAACTTGGCAAAGAACTAGCAGAAAATAATAACATTAAATTAGAAGAAATTCAACATCATCATGCCCATATAGCTGCCTGTATGGCAGAAAATCAAATCTCCTTAGATACAAAACCCATTTTAGGAATAGCTTTTGATGGGTTAGGATATGGTGAAGATGGTACACTGTGGGGAGGAGAATTTTTACTAGCAGATTATTGTAACTTTCAAAGATTAGCTACATTTACACCAATGGCAATGATAGGAGGAAAACAGGCAATTTATCAACCTTGGAGAAATACATACTCTCAATTAATTAATGCTTTTACTTGGGAAGAAATCAAAGAAAAGTACAGTGATTTAGAAATCATCAAATTTTTAGAAACTAACAACCCAAAACTACTCAACCAAATCATAGAAAAAGGTATTAATTCACCCTTAACATCATCAGTAGGCAGATTATTTGATGCAGTTGCAGCCGCAATAGGTATTTGTCGAGAACAATGTAGCTATGAAGGACAAGCAGCAATAGAAATGGAAACAATAGCTGATGTCAATATTTTAAACAATGATGAAGAAAGTCTAAATTCTGTCT
>NZ_JADEWA010000490.1:0-4006 GCF_015207865.1 Dolichospermum sp. LEGE 00246 | reverse complement strand
CTTATGAGGTACATCTTAGCCCCCTCATCGCTTGCGGGGAGGGGGTTGGGGGCGGGGTTCTTGTTCCGGGTTTGATGACAATTTGCTGTAGGAGAGGGTTAGGGAGAGGTAGGGAAGGGGGGTTAGGTTTCTGAAGATTATCGGTTTCATCTAATACTTTTCAAACACCCTACTTAGGAAGACCTTTACCTATTCGCTAAATATTGATACATTTCCCATCTAGCATTAACTTCCATTTGCGCTTGTTCTAGCAACAACTTGGCAACCTCCGGTTTACTTTTCGTCAACATCTTAAATCGGTTCTCTTGGTACATTGACTTCTCCACCGATTCAGAAGGTGCTTTCATATCCAATTGTAGGGGATTTTTACCCTGTTCTTGTAATGCCGGATTATAGCGATATAACAACCATCTTCCTGAGTCTACTAGAGCCTTTTGCTGATGTAAACCTTTGGTCATATCAATCCCGTGAGCAATACAATGACTGTAAGCAATAATGATTGATGGACCGTCAAAAGCTTCCGCTTCTAAAAATGCTTTGAGTGTATGTTCATCACGCGCACCTAAGGCTACACTCGCTACATAAACATTACCATAAGTCATGGCCATTAAACCCAAATCTTTCTTGGGTGCGGGTTTTCCACCAGTTGCATATTTAGCAACTGCGGCTTTTGGTGTGGCTTTAGAAGATTGTCCTCCAGTGTTAGAATAAACTTCTGTATCCATCACCAAAATGTTCACATTGCGCCCTGTGGAAATTACATGATCAATTCCACCAAAGTCTATATCATACGCCCAACCATCACCCCCAACTATCCACACACTTTTCTTGACTAAATAATCAGCGAGGGATTTGAGATTTTGGATTTTGGATTTGAGATTTGCGTCTTTTATAGTTTCCGCAATCTCAGCTAATTTGTGGTTGAGAATGACAATTCTTTCCCGTTGTTCCCAAATATCAGCTTCGGTTTTTTGTTCAGCTTTGAGAATGGCATTAACTAAATTATCGCCAATTTCACTACTTAATTGTGACAATAATTCTCCTGCAAATTCCCCTTGTTTGTCTATAGATAAACGATAACCAAAACCAAATTCGGCGTTATCTTCAAATAAACTATTAGACCATGCAGGACCTCTACCGTCAGCGTTTTGACTCCAAGGAGTTGTGGGGAGATTTCCACCGTAAATGGAAGAACAGCCGGTGGCGTTGGCAACGAGTGAGCGATCGCCAAACAATTGTGTTAATAATTTAAGGTAGGGCGTTTCTCCACAACCAGCACAAGCACCGGAAAATTCAAACAACGGTTCTTGTAATTGCTGCTGACGAATTTGGCTTACCTTCAAAGTTTTCCGGTCTGGATTTGGTAAACTCAAAAAGAAATTCCAGTTTTCCCGTTCCTGTTCCCGCAACGGTAACTGGGGACTCATATTAATCGCCTTGAGGGTGGGTTCTGCCTTGTTTTTGGCAGGACAGACACTCACGCAAATTTCGCAGCCTGTACAGTCTTCTGGGGCTACCTGAATGGTGAATTTCTGGTTAGCAAAGCTCTTATCTTTGGCATTAGTGGACTTAAAAGATATGGGTGCGTTGACTAAGTCACTGGATTGATAAGCTTTGGCGCGAATAGCAGCGTGAGGACAAACCATCACACATTTACCGCATTGAACGCAGACATCAGCCTCCCAAACGGGGATTTCCTCCGCAACGTTGCGTTTTTCCCATTTTGCAGTTCCACTGGGGAAAGTTCCGTCAGCAGGTAACGCACTTACAGGTAAATCATCACCTTCCCAAACCATGATTTTGCTAAGAACATTCTCGACAAATTTGGGTGCATTATTTTGTAGAAATCTTGCGTTATTTTGTAGAGACGTTCCATGGAACGTCTCTACATTTACAGAATGGAGATTTTCTAGGGTGTTGTCTACGGCTTTTAAATTCATCTTGACAACTTCCGCGCCTTTTTTGCCATAGGTTTTTTCTATGGCTTGTTTGATTTTAGCGATCGCTTCTCTTTCTGGCAATACCCCTGCTAAAGCAAAGAAACACACCTGCATGATAGTGTTAATTCTGTGTCCCATACCACTATCTTTTGCCACTTGACTAGCATTAATAGTATAAACTTTCAGGTTCTTGTCAATAATTTGCTGTTGGACTTTTGAAGGTAGATTTTCCCAAACCTGATCAGCATCATAAGGACTATTTAACAACAAAGTCGCTCCCGGTGCAGCAGCTTTTAAAATATCAATAGTTTCCACAAATCCCCAATGGTGACAACCGATAAAATTAGCCTTGTCTATCAGGTAAGTTGAGCGAATTGTTCCAGTTCCAAACCGTAAATGAGAAACTGTCATAGAACCGGACTTTTTAGAATCATAAACAAAGTAACCTTGGGCGTTATTTTCTGTACCTTCCCCGATGATTTTGATGGAGTTTTTATTTGCCCCTACTGTACCATCTGAACCTAAACCATAGAACATTGCCCGAACCACATGATCTGGTTCTGTAGAGAAATTGGCATCAAAATTCAAAGAAGTGAAAGTGACATCATCATTAATCCCAATTGTGAAATGATTTTTGGGTTTAAGTTGAGTCAGATTATCAAAAATACTCTTCACCATTGCGGGAGTAAATTCCTTAGAAGACAGTCCATATCTGCCGCCAACAATTTTCGGGA
Organism: Dolichospermum sp. LEGE 00246; assembly: GCF_015207865.1. Classification (NCBI taxonomy): domain Bacteria; kingdom Bacillati; phylum Cyanobacteriota; class Cyanophyceae; order Nostocales; family Aphanizomenonaceae; genus Dolichospermum; species Dolichospermum sp. LEGE 00246. The sequence goes on along the minus strand of NZ_JADEWA010000490.1, from coordinate 1,332 downwards.
ACGTAGTTTTTTTCCACCCTTCATAAATAGCTGTCACCACATCTAAATATAAAGGTTCTCCTGCACTTCCAGCTTCTTTAGTTCTATCAAGAACAGCAATAGATTTAACACTATTTGGTAATGCTTCTATAAATCTAGCAACATCAAAAGGACGGAAAAGCCGCACTTTGATAACTCCGACTTTTTCCCCTTGATTGTTGAGATAATCCACAGTTTCATGGACAGTTTCACAACCAGAACCCATAATTACAATTACTCTTTCTGCCTTGGGTGCGCCATGATATTCATAGAGTTTGTAATATCTGCCTGTGCGTTCTCCAAATTTATCCATTATTGTTTGAACAATATCAGCACAACCATCATAATAAGGGTTTGCACCTTCACGAGATTGAAAATAAACATCAGGATTTTGTGCCGTTCCTCGTAATACTGGTTTATCTGGAGTTAAGCACCGTTGACGATGTGCAAATACTAAAGATTGGGGAATGAAAGCTTGTAAATCCTCATCAGATAACAACTCAACTTTCTGCACTTCATGGGAAGTTCTAAACCCATCAAAAAAGTGCATAAATGACACTCTTGCTGCTAAAGTTGCCGCATGAGAAATTAAAGCAAAATCATGACTTTCCTGCACAGAAGCTGAACACAAAAAAGCGAAGCCAGTCGCCCTTGCAGCCATAACGTCACTATGATCACCGAAAATAGATAAAGCATGAGTAGCTAAGGAACGGGCAGAAACATGAATAACAAAACTAGTTAATTCTCCGGCAATTTTGTACAAGTTAGGAATCATTAATAGTAATCCCTGAGAAGCGGTGAAAGTTGTACTTAATGCCCCCGTTTGTAATGCCCCATGGACAGCAGCAGCAGCCCCTCCTTCGCTTTGCATTTGGGTAACACTGGGAACAGTTCCCCAAAGATTTGGTTTATTTTCCGACATCCAAGCATCAGCCCATTCACCCATATTTGAAGATGGGGTAATCGGATAAATAGCAATTACTTCATTCAATTTGTAAGCTACACGGGCAACGGCTTCGTTACCATCAATTGTGGCATAAGATTTGGGCATGATTTTCCTTCTGTGTCTCTTTTGGTGGTTGTTTCAATTTTCCGTAGGGTGCGTCAGATTGATAAATAGTCGAATTTAAGGATGATTTAACGTCTGACGCACCTTACTAATCTATGCAGAGAAACCAAAAAGATAAGCATTGAAAACAGCTAAAGTCAGGAAGTTAATTTGTGATATTTTCTACAGTTTTATTAATTATCAATTATTACTCATGAATTATTCTGACTTTTAGCCAATATTTTGATTATAGCAAATAGTAAATC
>NZ_JADEWA010000489.1:0-4011 GCF_015207865.1 Dolichospermum sp. LEGE 00246 | reverse complement strand
AAGTTATATTTCTCTATTATTATTAATGAAATCTAATTACTGGGTTTGGGAATTAAATACAGCCTATGCCGTTAAACCCGTAGCGGCAATGATCACGAAAATTAATCCAGCAGTTAAGGAAATCTATACATCTTTTCCCTATCATCGTCCTTCCTTGGATTTTTATAGCGATCGCACGATCATTCCTGCTTCTATCGGTGAACTACAATATTACTGGCAATATGATAGCCAACCTTATTTTCTCATTAACACATCTACCTTAGAAAACCTCCAATTTAAATCCATCAAAGTCATAGACCAAGTAAAAGACTGGCAATTAATTACCAAACAAAATAACTTATTATAAGTAGGTGAACACAATAAAACCAAACTGTGTAAAGAAATGTAAAATCGCTTAAACCCTCTTCACTCTTGCCTCTTGCCTTTTGCCTTGCCATAACGACAATTTTCAACGCCAACCTACTTAAGTAGGGTTTGCCGAAAAAGTCTGTTCGTGATAGCGCAGCGTGACGTAAGTAATGGGCTAGGAGTCAGGAGTCACCGAGTCAGAAGAAAGAATTAGAAGGAGATCAGAATAGTCTCGAATCTGAAAAATGAGGCGTTGCTGAATCGAGGTATGAAATTCCCAAATTGAACCTTTAAAACTCAAACCTCAGTGCGTCTACTCTTCGAGATCACGAAGCGTGATTGCGCCTTTGCGTGAGACTAAAATTCATACCCTTAATCAGCAACGCCAAAAATGATAGGTAAATCAAAAGTTTCAATGTTGATTCCTTGCACCTGATTCACTTTTTTAACCCAACAACTCTTAATATATCTAGGTTTTCAGTTTATATGGCTTACGCCACGCTACGCTATCAGCAAGCCCTAAGTAGGTGGAAATTAAAAATTGTCGTTATGGCAAGGGAACAGGGAATAGGGAACAGGGAAGCAGAAATTTTCTTCTTCCTGAACGCCTGATAACAAAGCGTGGCGTTAGCCATACGCCTGAAATCTATTTTTCACCCCTATTCATTTTTTCAATTTGGGGAATTTCTTGACCATTACGACTCATGTTGTCTTGAGTCATAGTCACAATCCCGAAAAAAATTGCACTTCCCACAACTAAAGACAGTAAAGGATGCTTAATGACAATAAAATCTCTGATAATCCTTGCCAAAGGTCGGCTTTGACGACGGAGAACCGACGAAATCATTATTTGTCTCCAAATAAATGGATCACGCACATAGTGTCCACTTTGGCAAACAACTAATTTTTCTTGACAATAAGGACAGGTAAACAAACCAATATAAGACTTTATTGGCTTTGTTCTGTTATTTTTTTGGCAAATTGGGCAAGTAACATAGTGATTATGAAAAGTATTTGTACTCATCTACCTCGTCCGCCTAGTCCCTCGATTCTATTTATAACAATATCTGTATTGAATTTTACTGTAAACCTAGTAATCGTGCCATAATCACTGATAGTGATTGGCAAAATACTATTATGGAGTTTAAGAATGCAATTGCTCCAAAGACGTACTCCCCTCAATATTAACCCAAGTTGTTAGCACCACAAAGTAGAATTATTTTTTCTAAATATTTTGTGATTTTTGTTAGTTAATTATTGAGCAGGCAGTTTCTCTGAAAATGAACCACAATAAGAAATAATAGACAAAAAACGGATTTTTCCAACATTATACCCCGTTTATCAATATCTAAGAATCCTCAATGATTAAAACCCTACTTTCCCCCATATTCCATGCGGTTCACTCAGTTAATTAATCGTTTTCAAGCCTCTCCCGAAACAGTAGTGCTGTTTTTAGCCGTGCTAATTGGCAGTAGCACAGGTATGGGTATAGTCACCTTTCACTATTTAATCCAGCTAATTAACAACTTCATGTTGGAAAATCTGATGGGACAGATTGGAATTTGGGGTGCTTGGACCTTAGCGGCTGTTCCTATTCTCGGTGGTATCATTGTTGGCCTCATGCGTTGGCGAACTCAAGATTTTGGTCCAGGACTTTCATCCCTGATAGCTGTTTCTCAGGGAAAAGAAGCGAAAAAACCCCTGCGACCGGTGACAAAAATGATCGCGGCGGCAGTTTCTCTTGGTAGTGGTGCATCTTTAGGTCCAGAAGGTCCAAGTGTAGAAATTGGGACTAATTTTGGGGTGTTGTTATCAGATATATTACAAGTATCTCAGGAGCGTCAGCGGTTACTATTGGGGGCTGGTGCTGCGGCTGGGTTAGCGGCTGGTTTTAATGCCCCCATTGCGGGAGTATTTTTTGCCTTAGAAGTAGTCATGGGCAGTACATATTTTGCTACTTCTGCCGTAAGTGTGGTGTTACTTGCCGCCGTAGTAGCTGCTTTAATTGCTCAAATTGGGTTAGGTTCACAACCAGCTTTTGCTTTACCCGCTTATCAAGTTCGCAGTTACCTAGAATTACCGCTTTATCTGGGTTTAGGTTTGGGTGCAAGTTTAATTTCTCTTACTTATACTGAATCCATTCGTTTAGCTAAAGCTATCTTTGCTGGCAATTTCTCAGGGTTAACGTTATTAGGTAAAATTCCTCAGTCCATTCAGCCAATTTTTGGTGGTGTAATTCTTGGTTTAGTCGGTTGGCAATACCCACAAATTTTAGGTATCGGCTATGGAACTGTAGAAGCCATACTACAGGATGAAGATTTTTCCCTCAATTTATTACTCATTTTACTAGTATTAAAACTGCTAATGACAGCGGTAAGTTCAGGTAGTGGTTTTGTGGGCGGATTATTTGCCCCAGCCATGTTTTTAGGTGCTTCCTTTGGGTCTGCCTACGCTAAATTTTTGGCTTTGATCATCCCAGGAATTGGAGAATATATGGCTGCTCCTCCAGCTTATGCAATGGTAGGTATGGCGGCGGTTTTAGCAGGTAGCGTGAGAGCGCCATTAACAGCAATTTTAATGTTATTTGAATTAACCCGTGATTACCGCATTGTTTTACCTTTAATGGCAGCAGTGGGTTTAAGTGTTTGGTTGGTGGAACTAATCAAACCAACTGTAGATGCTAATGCTAATCTGCAACAGATTGGTTTACCTGAATTGAAAGATGAAAAAGTAGAACTTTGGCAGCAAATGTTAGTAGCAGATGCTATGTACACCTGTCCCAAAAAATTATCAGCAACTTTAGGCGTATTAGAGACTGCGGTAGTAATGACGCGGGAACGAATACGCAGTGCTTTAATCATTGATGATGATACTGGTAAACTGGTAGGAATTCTTTCCCTAGAAGATATTAAACGAACTTTTTTTATCTGCCAAAATCTTCCTAATTCATTGCCGGAAATTCAGGAATATTTATCTAGTCAAAAACTGATAGATATTTGTACTACAGATATTCTCTATGCTTGGGATGATGAACCTGTATCTGAAGCTTTAGACCGGATGGCATTACGTGGTTTACATCAATTACCAGTGGTAGCTAAAGACAATCCCGATTTTATTCTGGGTTTGCTAGAAAGGGAACAAATTGAATTAACTTGTAATTTAACGGCAATCACTAAGATACTGCACCAATATTCACCAGTGATTCCCACTGCCGAATATATAGAGGAAATTGGTAATTGGTAATTGGTCAATATCCTGGGGGCAACCTCTCGTGATTGCTTTGATTTCCATAGGCGTTGCTGATTAAGGGTATGAATTTTAGGGATCACCAAAAAATAAATTACCCAATTTTGTGGGATGGGCATCCTGCCTGTCCTTGGTAATTAGCGGGCAAGATGCCCATCCCACAAGAAACTTTTGGGGATTTTTTTAATTGGAAGTCCTTTAGTCTCACGCAAAGGTAAGAGTTTTAAAGGTTCAATTTGGGAATTTCATACCTCAACATGGCTACGCCACGCAGGCTATCAGCAACGCTAAATTAACTAGATTATCAATCAAGCGATCGCTCTCCATTGGTAAAATCTCTTCACAATGCAGCATATTCTAGTAGTCTGTCAACCCGAAAATGACGGGTGAAGGCAAGCAGGGGGTAGGGGGCAGGGG
>NZ_JADEWA010000488.1:0-4013 GCF_015207865.1 Dolichospermum sp. LEGE 00246 | reverse complement strand
ACAAACAGGAACATTCTAAAACCAAGTCAACTCGCTTGAAGTAAGGCTTGAGCCGTGTAAGTGCGAAAGTCTTATGCACGGTTCTTAGGGGAGGGGAGAGCGGTGACGCTTGAACCTTACCCGACTATTCCCCCTCGACTCTACCAAAGCTAATGCAATTCTGAAGCAAGCCGGATTACCTAAAGCCTTTTAGAATGATCGTTTTTGAGGGAGTAAGGACGATAGCGAAGCGCTGCTGCAAGCAGTTCGCTTTTTGGGATGTGAGGGGCGATGAGAGGGCGATCGCTTGTCAGTTCGCTTGTTGGGGATATGGAGGGCGATAGCGTTCGCGAGTGCGTCCCGGAGGGAACTAGCGCTGCTGCAAGCAGTTCGCAAGGGTTGTGATTGCTTCCCTTCCCTCGCAATGACTGTAAATATTTTTGTCCAATTACTTATGAGCCTTTTCAAAAATTATTCTTAATAAGGGTTAAAGAATCGCTGTTGTGGTGAATATGAGAGCGATTAACTGTTACCAAAACCTATTAACATTCACAAACTCATACCCTTGTTCTAATAATTTGGGAATCAAAATATTAATAGTTTCCGCCACATCTTTGCCACCAAAATAGCCATCATGCAAGACAATTAATGAACCGTTTTTAACTTGCTTTATAACTCGATTTACCACAACATTTACACCAGGATGAACCCAATCTTCAGGAACTACACTCCACATCACTGGACGATAATTCCACTGTTGAAATAATTGTAATGTTTGAGGTGTGAAAAAACCGTTGGGAGGACGCACATCTCGTACTTGTTCGGGGGTTAAATTACAAGCATTATAAATAGCAACTTGGGTTTTTTCTAAACTTTGTTTGAGTTGGGTTGACGAAAGTAGGGGAAAAGAATCATGTTCATATCCATGTAGTCCGATCCAGTGTCCTTGTGTGCTAACTGTTTTCGCAGTTTCTGGAAACCGATTCACACAATTTCCTAACCAGAAAAAACTAGCGGTAATGTTATAACGCTTTAAAACCGATAATACTTGGGGTGTGTATTGGGGATGAGGTCCATCATCAAAGGTAAGGGCGATAGTTTTACTGTTTGAGTTTCCACACCATAGACAATGGGGAAAGGTGGGTTGGAGAAGCCGATAAACAAGGGGAAATAGAGGTGCAAATTCCATTGTTAAAAATATCTTTGTAACAAAAACTGTAACAACAACCTAATTTATGATCACACTGGTTTAAATTGGTAAAAAATCTGCGGGTAATCCCTGAACGGAAAATGACGTTGTGCAAAGATATTCGAGATTATCAAATTCTTTTTTTGAGTTTATTTCTGATTTTGGGAATTGCGACGCGAGACTGGACATTACATCCAGAATTTATTGGTGTGGCGATCGCCTCTTGCATTATAACTCAAATTATCTGCTCATTAATCACTAAATCCCAGGACACAATCCCAGTAATTAATATCCGTAGTCCCCTAATTACCTCTTTGGGACTGAGTTTATTACTACGCGCTGATCATTGGTCAACAATGGCTTTAGCTGGATTTGCAGCCATAGCTAGTAAATTTATTTTCCAATTTAGGGAAAAGCATTTTTTCAACCCTGCTAATTTTGGCATTATTGCTGTGCTTACCCTCACTAATGACGCTTGGGTATCCCCAGGACAATGGGGAGAAGAATGGTGGTATGCGTTGTTATTTGTGGGGACTGGAGGCATGATTTTACAGCGTATTGGTCGTTGGGATACTACCGCCGCTTTTCTAGGTGCTTATTCCCTCCTAGCAGCCATCAGAAATATGTGGTTAGGTTGGACTTGGGACGTTTATTTTCATCATTTAATGAGTGGATCTTTACTGTTATTTTCTTTATTTATGGTGACAGATCCACGTTCAATTCCCAACGCCCCCATGAGTAGAATTTTATGGGCAGTATCTATTGCTTTATTAACATTTATTTTGCGAAATTTCTTCTTTATTCCCACCGCTGTTTTTTGGGCTTTATTTGCCCTCGCACCCTTAACTATTTTCCTAGATAGATTCTGGGTTACACCGAGATTTTCTTGGTGGCAGCAACCAGAATTATCAGCAGAAAAATAACCAATCAACTATCATTAATTAAGGATCAAAATGCAACTTTTACGCCTATTCATGCCCTTAATTTCTGCACTTTTAGCAGTGCTGTGTTTTGTGCCTACAGCTTGGGCTTTCTGTGGTTTTTATGTGGCTAAAGCTGATACAAAACTCTATAATCAAGCTTCACAAGTCATACTTGCCAGAGATGGAAATCGTACCGTCTTAACAATGGCTAATGATTTTCAAGGTGATGTTAAAGATTTTGCCGTTGTTATTCCTGTTCCCACTGTTTTAAAAAAAGAACAAGTTCATGTAGCCCAACCGAAAATTATTGAACGATTAGATGCTTTTAGCGCCCCCAGATTAGTTGAATATTTCGATTCTGACCCCTGCGCTCAAGATAATATAATGACGGATATGCCAGCACCACAAGCAGCAGCAAGAATGAGAGGTGCAGAAAATAGCATGAAGAAAGATAGCAGTTTAGGTGTGACTGTTGAAGCCAAATTTAATGTAGGTGAATATGATATTGTCATCTTGAGTGCTAAAGAATCTGGTGGACTAGAAATTTGGCTAAATCGCAATGGCTATAAAATTCCTAAAGGTGCAAAGGAATTACTAAAACCCTATATTCGTTCTTCAATGAAATTCTTTGTTGCTAAAGTCAACTTAGATAAATTTGCCGAATCAGGTTATCAATTACTGCGTCCTTTACAAATTTCCTACGAATCACTGAAATTTATGTTACCGATTCGTTTAGGAATGATTAACGCTACCAAAGAACAAGATTTAATTGTTTATATTCTCTCACCCCAAGGACAGGCAGAAATCACTAATTATCGCACAGTTAAAGTTCCTTCCGATGTAAATATTCCTGTGTTTGTGAAAAATGAATTTGGTGATTTTTATAAATCCATGTTTCAAAGTTCCTACACCAAAGAAGATAAAAAAGTTGGCTTTTTGGAATATGCTTGGGATATGAGTAGTTGTGATCCTTGTTCTGCTGAACCACTCAATAATGAAGAATTAAAACAAGCGGGTGTGTTTTGGTTGGATAATAATAGCAGTGATAGACCAGTATCTCCCAGTTTTCGTTCTCGTTTTCCTAGTAGTAGTGTTTTCATTACTCGCTTGCACGTGCGCTACACCAGAAATAAATTTCCCGAAGATTTGATGTTTCAAGCAACTTCACAACGGGATTCTTTTCAAGGACGTTATATTTTACAACACCCATTTACAGGTAATCTCGAATGTAGTGCAGGAAGACAATATAAAAGTTCATTAAATCAGCGATTTGAAAAAGAAGCGCAAACTCTAGCTAGACTTACCAACTGGAATATTCAAAACATTCGCCAAAAAATGCAATTATCTGTGGGAAATATTTCTACTTCTTGGTGGGATAATTTCTTAGCTTGGTTTGGTCTGTAAATTTCTTTGACTTGCAAGAGTAATACCCCCGACTTCTTAAAGAAGTCGGGGATATTAATTTAGGATCTTTTCTAAATCAATTTGATTATGTTTTTGTTCAGAGTCAATTCAACCTACAGACTTTTGGTTTTTGACTTCTATTAGGAGTTATTTTAATTTAGATAAGATAAACCCCTTGGATTTTTCTCAAGACTATCATAACATAACCCTCTCAGAAGTCAAGACCCTTGAAAATACGTTGAGTCATTCGCAGCTATTCTCAATAATTTTGGGTGAAAATGCCAGGTTAGACTTTTTTGGGAAAATGGGGTTAAGAATTATGAAGGTAGTGACGCTAAAACGTTGAGACATTAACCCACATTCCGCACCCTTAACTGTCACAAGCGGTTATTACGGAATTTACTTCATAAAAAAGGAGTAAAAAATTACCTTTGGCTCAAAAAAAATTGATTTTGGATAGAAAAATTGCTCAAATGTATTCTCAATAAGGAGCAATAAATATAAGAGTGGTTTGGTAG
>NZ_JADEWA010000487.1:0-4015 GCF_015207865.1 Dolichospermum sp. LEGE 00246 | reverse complement strand
CATCTAGCTAACATTACCCCAGAAATGGGAGTTGGTTTCCAGGTTCCAATCAAAAATCTGGTTTCAATTTTAATATCCACAGCGGTTAAAACCGCTCGTGTCGTTTCCCTCTCAGGTCTAAAGACGCTGAGTTTCCCACTTACCGGGTATTCTTATGAAAAATAGAGCTAAGGCAACTGCCAAAAACATTGAAGGTAAGGTTCAAGAAGCAGTAGGTGATTTAACCGGAGATCCAAAAACTCAAGCAGAAGGCAAGGCAAAACAAGCAGAAGCCAAAGTTCGCCACGCAGTTGAAGATGTGAAGGATCAAGCCAAAGAAATGATCGAGTAGATTAAGTAATTGGACAAAAATATTTACAGTCATTGCGAGGGAAGGGAAGCAATCACAACCCTTGGGATTGCTTCATTTCACTTCGTTCCATATGGCTAACGCCACGCAACGCTTACGCAATGACATTGTGTAATTAATTCTGTCTCACTACTTAACTAGTAGTTCGTCAAATTTATTTTGACGGGTAATGATCGGAAAAAACTTCTGTTCTTCCCTCCCCTGCCTCCCCTGCCTCTCTTCTCCCCCTGCTTGCCTTCACCCGTCATTTTCGGGTTGACAGACTACCAGGCAGGGGCGGGGGAAATAAGGCTTTTTTTGATCTTACAAACTAATTCTTAATTACCTTGTTACCTGCCACTTTTTCCCTTGTGAAAGGATAAAAAAATGACCTTGATTAATAATAAACGAGCAGTGGGAGTATTTTCTAGTCACGAAGAAGTAGAAGATGCTCTAAATGAACTGCGAGATAATGGATTTGACATGAATCAGGTATCTGTGATTGCTAAACATGATGAAGATCTAAATCAGCGATACCAAATTGGTGAAACACGAGTTCAAGAACCAACAGAAACCCGTGAAATCGGCCATGAAACCACTCATGAAACCACTCGTGTAGAGGAAGGCGCGAAAACTGGAGTCGAGGCAGGAGGAGCAGTTGGGGGGTTGGCAGGGTTACTAATTGGGTTAGGAACTCTAGCAATTCCAGGGATTGGTCCAATTATGTTAGCCGGAGCAGCAGCTACAGCGATCGCTACTACTATAGCCGGTGGAGCTATCGGAGCAGCAGTTGGTGGGTTAATTGGTAGTTTAGTAGGTTTAGGAATCCCTGAACATCGGGCGCAAGTGTATCACGATTATGTAGTTGACGGAGATTATTTAGTAATTGTAGATGGCACAGAAGCGGAAATCCTGAGAGCAGAAACCATTTTCAAACACAAGGGAATGCGTGAATGGGAAGTTTACAATAGTCCAACTATTAGCCGTTCTGCCAATCCTGTTGTCTCTCGTGTGTAAAAGGGATGCAAACTATGAAAGCAATTATGCCTTTTGTCCTCAGTAGCATTTTACTTCTGGGAACGGTTGCTTGTGACAATAAAGCCAAAACTAGCAGCAGTGCGCCAGATACTACCGATAAAACTGGTGAAGTTCCCACAGACAAAACAATTCTAGCCAATCAAAAAGACGCAACTAGCCAAGTTCGTCGAGATCAACTCAACGCAGATATTCGCGCCCGTGAGCAACGCAATAACGTCATTGGAGGAAGTGCAACCCGCGCTAATAGTGATCTTGCCAGTGAGGTTCGTTCTAAGTTGGAGGCGAATATTCCCTCTAGTCAATTGACTGTGGCTGCTAAAGATGGGGCAGTTGTCGTGGTTGGGAATGTCCAGACTCAAGAACAACTAAATAAAATTAATTCTCTTGCTAAAGAAATCAAAGGTGTCAGAAGCGTCAAAGTTGTAGTCAAAATTGTTCCAGCCGTACCCAGTCCAAAACTATAACCGATAGTATTTATTAATTAACAACCTATAAATAAGGAGAATTTCATGAATCTATTTTCACAAGTTCGCAAGTTTTTTCTCATCATTAGTTTAGTTTTCTGTCTGGGAATTTTCACAGCTTTTACTGCTGAGGTTAGTCTCGCCCAGACTCAAATTGCCACAACCATGAATCGAGTCGAAGCCACAACTAAAAATATTGAAGGTAAAGTTCAAGAAACTTTAGGTAATGTGACAGGAAACAAAAAAGATCAATTCATGGGCAAAGCCAAGCAAGCTGAAAGTAAAGTTCGTAGTGCAGTTGAAGATATAAAAGATGCAAAATGGCAACCAAAATCAAGGGCAGTCACCAAAAATATTGAAGCTAAAACTGAAAAAGCCATAGATAATAGTATTGTCAACCCTAAGTATCTACCTGGTGGAAAAACTAATGATATAAAAAGTGAATCTCGTAACCCAGCAAATAAAATGAAAGAAGAGCTTCGCAACACTTTTAAGTAATCCTGAATTAAAACTTGTAGGTTGGGTTGACGCAAGGAAACCCAACATTTTTAGGATTTACTTGCTGGAAATTAAGAGGATGTTTCAAAAGTATCAGAATTAATCGAGATCCCCCCAACCCCCCTTACAAAGGGGGGCTAAATTCCTCAAAGTCCCCCTTGAAAAGGGGGATTTAGGGGGATCTGCGGGTGTCAGATCCCACACGAAAAAGTTTTCAAACAACCTCTAAGGCTCTTGCGTCTCTTTTATGGTGATTGAGGATTGATGATAACAAAACCCTTACGGGACAAGAGTTATAAACAATTATTTCCATATTTTCAATGAAATGCTTACACAATAAGGCTTTCAATGATTTTGAACCAGGTTTTCCATAAAAATAACCGAAGAACCTAAATTAACCAGAAATACAATTACTTTTAACATTCATTGATGAATTCACAATTAGCCACTTTTTGGAATTTATCTGCCGACCAGATATTTGTGCAGTTACAATCAACCCCACAAGGTTTAAGCAGTGAAGAAGCTAAACAACGCCTGAGTAAGTACGGTGCAAATAGCCTCAAGCAAAAACAGCAATCCCACCAGGAGATTGCGGGAAGGCTGGGAGCCGCGTCTCTTTAGAGCGCGGGGGAAAGCCTACTCGTGCGGTTTTAACCGCTTCCAATATTCTCAACCATGATGCGGGTCATTAATATATCTTTCTATAGTATCAGCAGCAACGTTTCCAGCAGTTGAAAAGAAATAGCTGCTAGTCCAAAGTGACGGTAGCTTTTTTAATTCTGGGAACTCTTTTCTTAGGTAATTAGATGAGCGTCCTTTAAATGCTTTAACTACCTGAAATATTGCATCAGTTGGATGAATCTCTACGAATAAATGAATGTGATCTGGTGCAACTTCTAACGCCCGAATATTCCAATCTTTTTCAATAGCTAATGCCGAAAATATCTCAAAAATCCTATCCCTGATTTTCCCTACAAGCACTTTTTTTCGGCGTTTAGGTATCCAGACTAAATGAATCTCCGACAGCGTGATTATAATGCCGATATTCATAAGAACTTTTTTTCATATATTTTAGCTATTGACTTCCTTTAAATTGTAGACTAAGATAGTTATATCGTCAATCATATCAACAAAATAAACCTGTGCAAATACGCTGGAGATTCAAGCTACAACCGAATATTGGGCAACAAGCCTTAATGTCTGAGTGGCTTGTTACTTTGCGGAAACACAGAAATTATTGTTTAGCAGAACGTCAGCGCGGATTTGAAACTAATAACCAAAAATCAGATGAGTCTGTTATGTACCAATATGGCGCATTTTCAGACTTAGATAGTCGTATTGAATATGGTTCTTATTGCCCTTTGACCTGCCCCGTCGTTAAGCATGGTGTAATGTCCTCTGGGTTAACAAAAAATAGTAAGAAGCATGGTTTAACCTGGGGTAGTGCGACTGATATTCAAGGCAAGAGAACAACTGAACTACGTTCTGAGTCTGAATGGTATAGCCGAATTAATTCAGATGTTTTACAAGGCAATTTAGCTAAATTAGATATTGCTTATAACGGATTTTTTCAACACAAAAGGGGTTTCCCTGCGTTTCGTAAAGCAGCCAACTTTAAAACATTTCAATTCAAGCCAGGACAAGTAAAATTAACTGTTAATCGTGAATCTAATCAGCCCCGATGCTA
>NZ_JADEWA010000486.1:0-4018 GCF_015207865.1 Dolichospermum sp. LEGE 00246 | reverse complement strand
ATGTACAGGATTGTTATTTATAGATTTTCTGTGAATAGTTAATGATTATAGATTATGATTCAGAGGAAAATATATTTTCTATCATTCACAAAAACCTATATTTCCTAAAAAACATCCTGTTAATTCTCTAATCCTGGTAATCCTGATATGGCTTGCGCCACGCTATGTTATCAGACAATTTACTTATTTCCTAACATCCTAGTAACATTAGGAAATTTTCAGCGAAATAAAAATATTTTCATGATTGACTTGAGAAAAATCACACATCGCGCTAGTCTTCATAGCGTCAACCCGTGAAACTCAAACCATGACAAACCACCCCCAAATACCCCCCTGTACCTGGAAACGTCCCATTGGCTTAGGCTGGGAGAAACCCTACACCGTCCGTTATCCCAGTAATATTGACGATGGTCCCTGGCACGGAATGCCTCTTGGTGGCTTTGGTGCAGGGTGTATAGGACGTTCTTCACGGGGAGACTTTAACCTGTGGCACATTGACGGGGGAGAACATACTTTCAAAACCGTTCCCGCTTGTCAATTTAGTATTTTTGAATCGGGACAAGCTTACGCATTATCTACCCAACCCCCAGAAGATCATACACTGCAATCTTGGCAATGGTATCCACAGTCTCCCCTCTCTCTGGACGGATTGGGGTCAGGTACATATCATGCACTTTATCCCCGCAGTTGGTTTGTTTATGAAAATGTTTTGAAAACTCAATTAACTTGTGAGCAATTTTCGCCAATTTGGGCAGATAATTATCAAGAAGCAAGTTATCCGGTTGCGGTTTTTTTGTGGAAAGCGCACAACCCTACAAATGCACCAATTACTATTAGCATTATGCTAACTTGGGAAAATATGGTGGGTTGGTTTACCAATACTTTGAAATCTCCCGAAGTTAGAGTTAGAGATGATGGTAGTCCAGTTTATGAATATCTACCACGTTGGGGAGAAAGTCAAGGAAATTATAATTGTTTAGCAGAAGATCATCAATATTTTGGTTGCGTTTTAGGTCAAGTTTCTAATAGTCGAACTGTTCAAGAAGGAGATGGAACTTGGTGTATTGCGACTACTAAAAATCCCCAAGTGGAAATATTTCATCATTCCCGATTTAATCCTGTGGGTAATGGTGAAGATATTTGGCAAAGTTTCTCTGCAAATGGTTCTTTACCTAATTATCTAGATGAAACTCCCGCAGATGAAAATACTCGTTTAGGTGCAGCAATTGCGGTGCGTTTTACTTTGCAACCTGGGGAAAGTTTGGACGTTCCTTTTGTATTAAGTTGGGATTTCCCCGTTACGGAATTTGCAGCGGGGGTGAACTATTACCGCAGATATACAGACTTTTTTGGTTGTAATGGTGAGAATGCTTGGCAGATTGCCACTACTGCTCTTAAAGAATATCAGAATTGGCGATCGCTCATCGAAAATTGGCAAAACCCCATTTTAGAAAAATCAGACTTACCTGACTGGTTCAAAATGGCTTTATTCAACGAACTCTACGATTTAACCAGCGGGGGAACTCTCTGGAGTGCCGCCTCGGAAATTGATCCCGTTGGTCAATTCGCTGTGTTAGAATGTTTAGATTACCGTTGGTACGAAAGTCTAGATGTGCGGTTATACGGTTCTTTTGGATTATTGATGTTATTCCCAGAATTGGAAAAGTCCGTAATTCGCGCCTTTGCTAGAGCAATTCCCCAAAGTGATGACAGAACTAGAATTATCGGTTATTATCTGACTATCAAATCGGAGAGTCCTAACGCAGTTCGGAAAATTGCCGGTGCAACACCCCACGATTTAGGCGCACCCAATGAACACGTTTGGGAAAAAACTAATTATACTAGTTATCAAGACTGCAACCTCTGGAAAGATTTAGGTTGTGACTTTGTTTTGCAGGTATATCGAGATTTTCTGTTTACCGGTGCAAATGATACCCAGTTTTTAGCAGATTGTTGGGATGCTATTGTCCAAACTCTCGATTATGTGAAAACTTTTGATCTCGATGGTGACAGTATACCAGAAAATTCTGGCGCACCTGACCAAACTTTCGATGATTGGCGCTTGCAAGGTGTCAGCGCTTATTGTGGTGGTTTGTGGTTAGCTGCTTTGGAAGCTGCTATTGCTATTTCTAAGATTTTAACGAACCACAGAGGCACAGAGGACACAGAGGTAGAGGTACAAGGGTCTATTTATCAAGGTTGGTTAAATCAATCAAAACCAATTTATCAGGAGAAGCTTTGGAATGGTGAGTATTACCGGTTGGATAGTGAAAGTGCTTCTGATGTAGTTATGGCTGACCAATTGTGTGGGCAATTCTACGCTCGTTTATTGAGTTTACCAGATATTGTCCCCAGCGATCGCGCTTTATCCTCCTTAACAAAAGTATATGATGCCTGTTTTCTCAAGTTCCAAAATGGTAAATTTGGCGCTGCTAACGGTGTTCTTCCCAATGGTTTACCAGAAAATCCCAATTCTACCCATCCTTTGGAAGTTTGGACAGGCATCAATTTTGGTCTAGCAGCCTTCTTGGTGCAAATGGACATGAAAAATGAAGCCATGCGGTTAACTGAGGCTGTAGTTAAGCAAATTTACGACAATGGCTTACAATTCCGCACCCCGGAAGCTATCACCGCTAATGGCACTTTCCGCGCTAGTACCTATCTCCGCGCTATGGCTATTTGGGGAATTTATTTGCTAATTCCTTAAATCAAAATTTCTTTATATCCCCGACTTCTTAGAGAAGTCGGGGATATTGTTATTCTTGTTATTCAATTTTATTTTCCCGTTGTTTCCGGAATTGTGCGAAAAAATCAGTAATGATTAAGAGTTGAGGAACTTAAATCTGAAAATAAATGTCTTAAAATCCACTTTTTTTCCTTATTTAGCCACAAGGATAACTTCTAAACCCACACAGAACATAAGATTAGTCGTTCTCACCAAACATAGATAAATTTTCTGCTCAAGTATCATGGGGTTGACTGGCGCTCGCAAAGCCACTGGAAAATGAGAAGTTAGTAGTTAGCTAATAAATCACATCAGTAATTGCGTTGGGTAGAGGCTGTGGCAATGATAGCACGTTAAAACGGTAATCACTTCAAGTAACTTTTTTCCCAGACACAGTAAAGACAATCACCAATTCCCTACTTGATTTAGGGCTATGGTAGATTAAAAGATTGAAATTACCTACCCTAAAGAATTCCCCAATCTAGTTGACGACAGATGAGTGTAAAAATATCAGCAGTTGCAGGATAGTTGAATAAAGCAAGGACAGCAGGAGCTTTATCAAGCTATTTAGTCAGGTTGGTCAGGTTCAAATGCGGTTGTTGGTATCTATGACTGGCAGTATTGGCGATAAGTTCCCAGTTAGTTCGCA
Source organism: Dolichospermum sp. LEGE 00246 (assembly GCF_015207865.1). Classification (NCBI taxonomy): domain Bacteria; kingdom Bacillati; phylum Cyanobacteriota; class Cyanophyceae; order Nostocales; family Aphanizomenonaceae; genus Dolichospermum; species Dolichospermum sp. LEGE 00246. The sequence goes on along the minus strand of NZ_JADEWA010000486.1, from coordinate 644 downwards.
AATATTCAAAGATTTTGATTCAGAGCGAACTGCTTGCAGCAGCAGTAGTTTCCTCCGGGACGCTCCGCGAACGCTATCGCTTGAAAAAATACACCTGTTGTTTAACAGCTTAAACAGCTTGGGAGTTACACTATAACCTCCTCATTTTTATCTGTCAAGCAATTACATCAGAAATTCTTGGGAAAGTTATCCAGAAAATTATCCAGAAAATCCGAGTTGGTAATTCCTGCTTAACCCTGAATAGCAGCAGTTCACATCTGGAAATTTTAGCCGATTTAATTTATTAAGAATTACTTAGCCACAGGGACTCAATCCTGACTCAATACCGAAGTATCGGCTTTACCCAAAAGAATCAGCAGCCATTGACAATAAATAATCATAGCTATTCCTACCAAATTAGCTGAATGAACATTCTGTAATCTTACTTATAGCAATAAATTGTATACATATAATTAGCAGGTTACTAATTCCAGTTGATGGCAATAATGCCTAATAAATAAATAGCTATGAGTAACCAAATAAGATAATAGTTAAATGTTCATGGTGACACGGTTTTTGTTATCCACATCTAGCTGGATATCTTCTTTATCCAGAAATAACTATCTTGATAAAATTAATTAGTTAGCAATATTAGATTATTAACA
>NZ_JADEWA010000054.1:0-18896 GCF_015207865.1 Dolichospermum sp. LEGE 00246 | reverse complement strand
ATGCTCATCTCAGTCGTTATAAATACACTGAAAGTATCAAATATTTCCCAAAATAATTGAGATAAGAATAATGTCAAAATGACAAGATTTTTATTTCCATCTTAGTTATCTTTTAAAAACAAGTCTGGTTTTGCAATTGCTCAGATATTTGCAAAATCATAGAGAATTATCGTGGTTTTTAGTGCCAACAATCTCAAGGAATCCCAAATAAATAATTGGCAATTGATTGGGTTTTTACCTCAAAAAACACAGTAATAGTTCAAGGAAGTTCTATGATCAAGGGAAATTTTAAGGTTTGGAAAGCACTCAATTTTAGTCAGTTTATTAAATATTTATTGGATAGAATAATAGCAGCAATCGCCTTAATTATTTTAGCTCCTTTAATGCTAATGATTGCGATCGCTATTTATTTACGGATGGGGCAGCCAATTTTCTTTATCCAACCCCGTCCAGGTAAAGATGCGCGAATTTTCAACTTTTATAAATTCCGCACTATGACCAATGATCGTGATGTCAATGGTAATTTTCTACCTGATGAAAAACGTCTCACAACTTTGGGTAAATTTTTGCGGCAAACAAGTCTTGACGAACTTCCTCAACTGTGGAATATTGCTAAAGGAGACATGAGTTTTGTCGGACCACGCCCATTATTAGTCAAATATCTTGACCGTTATACCCCAGAACAAGCAAAACGGCAAGAAGTCAAGCCAGGGATTACAGGTTTAGCTCAAGTTCGAGGTCGAAATTCTCTGAGTTGGGAAGAAAAATTTAACCTAGATATTTTCTATATCAACAATTGGAGTTTATTACTAGACTTACAAATAATTTTCCTCACTGTTTGGACAGTCATTAAACAACAAGGAATCAGTCAAGATAATCATGCAACGATGGAAGAATTTATGGGAGATCAAACCGTTCATGACTATCAGCACAAACAAGATATTATTGGAGGATAATTTATGGCTAAAGTGGTTATTTTCGGAACTAGTGAAATTGCAGAAATAGCTCACTTTTATCTCAGCCGTGATTCTGAACATGAGGTAGTTGGCTTTACTGTTGATGAAGCTTATCTAAAAACAGAGAGTTTTTATAATTTACCAGTAGTCCCCTATGAAAAACTGGAAAAATATTATTCACCTGATGAGTATAAATTATTTATCGCCATTAGTTACCAACAAGTGAATAAATTACGGGCAGAAAAATATTTAAATGCCAAAAATAGAGGATATAGCTTTATTTCCTATATTAGTTCTCAGGCATTTTATTATGGTAAATCAGTGGGAGAAAACTGCTTTATCATGGAAAATAATGTTATTCAACCTTTTGCTTTCATTGGTAATAACTGTCTGCTTTTGGGTGTAAATTCTATCGCGCACCACTGTATAATCAATGATCATTGTTTTCTGACTTCTAATGTTGTGCTTGGTGGTGGAGTAAACATAGGAGAATATACTTTCCTTGGTTTGAATACTACGATTAGAAATTACATCAATATTGGCAAAGAAAATATTATTGGGGCAGGATCAATTATTCTCAGTGATACAGAAGACAGGGCTGTTTATTCCCCAGGAGAAACCCCAAAATTTGAAGTACCCAGCGACTTAGTACGTATTTGAAAAAGATTGATATTTCTGTTATCAACTCTTATATAAACACATTCCCTTAATCAGTTGTGTTATGCGTACTAAATCTTCTCACCCCAAGCACACAAGACGGAATATTCTCCGAGTAGCTGGACTTTTTGCGGGAGCAGCAATTGTTCCTCCTATTCTTCACAGTCTCAAAACCCTGGGTATTTCCCCCGCATCCCTTCTTCATACCCTGAAAACATCTAGATATATTCTGGATGCTGCCAATGCCAAGAACGTTCAGGCAATGAAAGTGTTGCCATTACCCAAACCTACAGGGATCAGCAAAGTTGCATTGGTTCACACTGAAGATCGGGTATCGGGAACTCAACGAATACTTGATTTGTTGCAGCCAGGGGGGATGGAGGGAAAAAGCATTTTTCTGAAGCCCAACTATAATACTGCCGATCCAGCTCCAGCATCAACAGATACAAAATTGTTAGCAACTTTGGTAGAAAAACTCCAAAAAGCTGGAGTAGGGCAAATTACCATAGGCGATCGCTCAGGAATGGCTCAAACCCGCGAAGCCATGAAGCTTAAGGGAGTATTTCAACTTGCAGATCGCTATGGGGTGGAAGTCATTGTTTTTGATGAAATGTCTACTGAACAATGGCAATACTTTTCCCCATCGGGAACTCACTGGCAACAAGGTTTCGCTTTCGCCCGACCAGTTCTCCAAGCAGGAGCAGTGATCAATACCTGTTGTCTAAAAACTCATCGAGGAGCGCACTATACACTGGCATTAAAAAATACTGTAGGCATGGTAGCCAAGTATGTTCCGGGTGATCCATTTAACTATATGGGTGACTTGCATCGTTCACCGTATATGCAGCAAATGATCGCGGAAATTAATGCAGTTTATCGGCCTAGTCTGGTGTTAATAGATGGTGTGGAAGCCTTTGTGTCAGGGGGACCAGATGCCGGCAAGAAAGTGGCGGCAAATGTCATGTTGGCAAGTACAGATCCCATAGCCATTGATGTCATTGCGTTGGCAATGTTGCGTTCACTGGGAACAACAAATGAGGTAATGCAAGGATCTATTTGGAAATTAGAACAGATTCGCACAGCAGTGGCCTTGGGTTTGGGGGCATCTAGTCCAGAACAAATTGAATTAGTTACTGCTGATCGCACCAGTCAAAAAATTGCGGATCAGATTCGTCCATACATACTGGGATGAGAATGTATGATTTCTGATGTATCCTCAGTCTCTCATTCATACCCAGAAAATTTGTGCAAATTCACGAGGATAAATGAACTATGTCCAGCTTTTCCTGTTTTGTTGTGGGCAATGGTATTCTAGCCTTGAGTTGCTTGGAAATCCTGTTACAGAAAGACTGCCAAGTGTTGGGAGTGTATTCCACAGATAATTCATTACAAAAGTGGTCTCAGGAACATGGCATTACTCATGCTGCTTCTCGCTCCATGTTTCACAAAACACTTCTAGGTGTTAAATACGATTATCTTTTCAGTATTAATAACGTCCAGTGGATCATTCCAGAGGATGTGATCACACGGGCAAAAAAAGCCTCTATTAACTACCATGACTCGCCGTTACCCAAATATGCTGGTTTGTATGCCACTACTTGGGCTTTGCTGAACGGTGAAACTGAATATGCTGTTACTTGGCATGAAGTCTCTGCTGAGATTGATGCTGGACGGATATTTAAACAAGCATCTGTGCCAATTTTGGCAGATGATACAGTATTTAACCTCAATCTGCGATGCTTTGATGCAGCAGTTAATTCCTTCAGGGAACTGGTAGAAGAACTAGTAATTGATGTTGCCAAGCCCTATCCTCAAGACCTATCGCAACGGAGTTATTTTAGTCCTAGAGATCGCCCAGAAGCCGCCGCTCTGATCTCCTATGATGTTACTACTAAAGATATCTGTAATCTAGTCAAAGCATTAGATTTTGGTCCAACTCGTAATGAATTGGGTCTACCCAAAACTTGGCTACCAGGAGGGGTGATTGTTGTGGGATCTGCCCGTTCAATTGCATCTGAGTATGGTACTCCTGGACAAGTGCTAAAACTGGATTCCCAAGGGATGTGTGTCGCCACCATAAATGGGGCTGTGCAGTTAAGTGAGTTCAGCACATTAAACGGCAAGGATATTTCCCTAGAACAGTTGCAAGCAGATTATGGTGTCCGCGTCGGTGATGTCTTACCGGCAATTGACACCAATATCAGAAAGGCAATTACTGAACGGAATGCTTTCTTATGTGGTCATGAACAAGCTTGGGCAAAACGGTTGATGCAGCTTGCAGCTTTTCGGCATCCCTATTCACCATTGGCAACATCTGGTCAAAAACCAGATATCTCTATGCACCGCTATTCTATTTTGTCGTTAACAGCGCAGGTAGCAGCGAAATCTCTGTTGTCTATGTTTGCTGCTTACTGTGGGCGACTGACAAGCGAAACTGAATTTGATCTGGGACTACAAACCGATGCCCAGCGTGGTATTGCTCCCGAAATATTTGCCCAACAAGTTCCGATTCGCGTGCAAACTCAGGTTAATGAGTCTTTCCATGATTTTCAACAGCGATTTGAAACAGCCCTAGATGATACCTGTCGTCTGGGTAGCTTTAGACATACTCTGTTGAGACGTTATCCACAATTGCATAGTGATGGGAGTGAAGGTAGCGATGATAATTTTCTACCTGTAGCGATCGCTCTGGCTGCGTCCCCTGATCAACTAGATTGGCAGTCACCGGGAGCGTCTATGGCGTTGGTGGCTTATGAAGATGGAACTTTACCGGAATTAGTACATAGTGGATCACTCAATAACACTGACTCTAAAGCCATTGTTCAGCAACTTCAAAGTTTAATCACCGCTTGTATAGAAGATCCTCAACAATCTCTGCATCAATTACCACTGCTTTCTATTGCCCAACAACAGCGAATTTTGGTGGATTGGAACGACACAGCCGAACCCTTCCCCACAGATAAATGTATTCATGATTTATTTGCGGAACAAGTAGAGCGGACTCCTGATGCGATCGCTGTAGCCTTTCAAGACCGAGAATTAACTTACCGAGAATTAAATGAACAAGCCAATCAATTAGCCTACTATCTAGGGCTACAGGGGGTTGGTCCCGATGTAATCGTCGGTCTTCAGATCGAGCGATCGCTAGAAATGATGATCGGCTTATTGGCAATTCACAAAGCCGGTGGGGCATATCTTCCCCTTGATCCCGATTTCCCCGCAGATCGTCTGGCTTTTATGGTAGAAGATTCCCAAGCGACCGTCATCTTAACCCAGGAAAAACTAATTCCCCATCTTGTTGTTGATCATGATGTCCGCATTATCCCCATTGATACGCTGTGGGCAGAAATTACTCAACAACCTACCACAAATCCCCATAGTGGAGTTAAACCCGAAAACCTGAGTTATGTAATTTACACCTCCGGTTCTACAGGAAAACCCAAGGGTGTGATGGTAGAACATCGTAACGTGGCTAACTTCTTCACGGGTATGGATGCTGTCATTGACCATGAACCACCGGGAGTATGGTTAGCAGTTACAAGTTTGTCATTTGATATTTCTGTCTTGGAACTGTTCTGGACATTGGCTAGGGGATTTAAAGTAGTTATCTATAACCCCAAACAAGAACGGCAGCAGTCTAAGTCCCAACAATCCATAGCTGTAAATAAATTACAACATACCGATTTTAGTCTCTTTTACTTTTCTAGCCATGAACAAGGGCAAGATGCAGCGGAAAAGTATCGGCTGTTGTTTGAAGGGGCTAAATTTGCTGATGCCAACGGCTTTAAAGCAGTTTGGACTCCAGAACGTCATTTTCACGCCTTTGGTGGCCTATTCCCCAATCCTGTAGTCAGCAGTGCAGCGATCGCCACAACCACCAAAAACATCCAAATTCGTGCAGGTAGCTGTATTTCCCCCCTACATAACACCGTGCGACTCACAGAAGATTGGTCTTTAGTAGATAACTTTTCTCACGGTCGGGTAGGAATATCCTTTGGGGCTGGCTGGCAACCCAATGACTTTATCCTCTCTCCCCAAACCTTCGAGAACCGCAAGGAAATTATGTTCCAGCAAATTGAGGAGGTACAGGCACTTTGGCGCGGAGAAACCCTACCATATCCCAACGGTAAAGGCGAAATCATCGAGGTGCAAACCCTACCTCTTCCCATTCAACCCAACCTCCCCGTTTGGATCACAGCCGCCGGCAACCCCGAAACCTTTCAAATGGCAGGAGCGAGAGGTTTTAATATTTTGACTCACTTACTGGGGCAAAGTTTAGACGAGTTAGCCGCCAAAATTGCCATCTATCGGCAAGCTTATACAGAAAACGGACATTCTGGGGCGGGAATTGTCAGCCTGATGATACATACTTTTGTGGGAGAAAGTGATGATATTGTCAAAGAAATTGTCCGTCAGCCCATGCGCCAATACTTGGCTAGTTCCCTCGATTTAATCAAGCTTGCAGCTTGGTCTTTCCCCACTTTTAAACAGAAAACCACCAACGACAAAGGACAGTTTGCAGTATCTCATCTATCTGACCCAGATATGGCGGAAGTCCTAGATTTCTCCTTTGAACGGTACTTTGAAACTAGTGGTCTATTTGGAACTGTGGACACCTGTTTGCAGATGGTTGATCGGATTAAAGCCATTGGTATCAATGAAATTGCCTGTCTGATTGACTATGGGGTAGATACGGATACGGTGCTATCTCAACTACCCCTGCTGAATGAATTAAAGACACGGGCTAATTATCAAATAAGGGAACAGGGAACAGGGAACAGGGAACAGGAAATCGGGAACAGGAAGGAACAGGAAGGAACAGGGAACAGGGGACAGGGAATCGGGAATCGGGAACAGGGCAAAATTGAATCTATAGCGGATCTCATCAACCGTCATCAGGTAACACACCTGCAATGTACCCCTTCTATGGCTGGTTTATTGATAGCAGAAACCGCTAACCACGAAGCTATGGGGCAACTTCAGCAAATGATGGTTGGTGGTGAAGCCTTGACTGAAGCCTTAGCAAATCAACTTCAGCAAATTATTCCCGGACAGATTCACAATATGTATGGTCCGACCGAAACCACCATCTGGTCAGCAACCCATACTCTAGCTGAAGTTGATGGTATAGTTCCCCTGGGTCGTCCTATTGCCAACACGGAGTTATACATTCTCGACAAGAATCAGCAAAATGTGCCTGTTGGTGTCCCCGGTGAACTATATATTGGCGGTAAGGGGGTGACACGAGGCTATTTGCACAGACCAGAATTAACCCAGGAAAGGTTTGTACCTAATCCCTTTAGTGATGATGCCACTGCTCGTTTATACCGGACTGGCGACCTAGTTCGCTACCGAAGAGATGGCAATGTAGAATTCTTAGGACGGATGGACTTCCAGGTAAAAGTGCGGGGACACCGGATTGAATTGGGAGAAATTGAGACGATTTTAAGCCGCCATGAAGCAGTTCGGGAAGCCGTGATTATCGTTCGTGAAGATATTCCCGGAGATCAGCGCCTTGTAGCCTATCTACTCCCACAGCCAGGGTATCAGCCATCTCATGCAACTATGCGAGAATACTTGCTCTCTCTATTGCCTGAGTATATGGTTCCTTCTAACTTTGTTGTTCTGGGGAAATTTCCCCTTACTCCTAATCATAAAGTTGATCGCAAGGCTTTACCGGCTCCCCTATTAGTTGTTCAGGCTGAGGATAGTGTAAATACAACAATACCTAAAAACGATATTGAGCAAACCCTCATGGAAATCTGGCAAAAAGTGCTTCAGATACCTCAAGTGGGAACTCAAGACAATTTCTTTCATCTAGGGGGTAATTCCTTAGTGGCAGTTACATTAATTAGGGAAATTCTCTCAGCATTTAATGTGGATTTACCCTTAATTAGTTTATTTAAATCCCCCACCATAGATGATCTCGCCCAGCAGATTTCAGCACAAACTTTTGCGAATAAATCTCATAATAAGTAATTGGACAAAAATATTTCCAGTTATTTCGTAGCCATATTAGCATGAAGCAATCGCAATGACATTGTGTAATTAACAAAGTTTGGGGGTTTAACTCCCCTGCCTCTCAAGGCAGCAAGTTTCGTGTCGAGGTCTAAATCTCCGTTGCAAAACTTAATTATAAATTACGAATTAATTTAACCTCTGTATTTTTATTCAGTAATTTATTGATAAAGATAATGCCAGGATGACAAGATTATTCCAGGAAATTTAGAGTATATTATTTAGAAATTGGTAATTAATAGATGCGAATAATAATTTACTGTTCAGAGTATTACAACAATACAACTTCATGGGAGAAAAGATGATAGATCACCAAGAAATATTGGAAATTTTAGGCGAAGCCATGGAAATCAGCAGTGCAAATCTTACGGAAGAAACAGTGCTAGAAAACTTAGGAGATGTGTGGGACTCACTGGCTATATTATCTATAATATCAATCATTGATAGTTATGCTGATCGGGCTATTCCTGTGAATTATATAGTCGAGAGTAAAACAATTAAAGATTTGATTAATCTTATTTGCGTAAATGATAAAGTAAGAATTTAAACAGAAATATCTGTTCTCAATTTAGGAAAATACTATGCAACAAGTGATGATTTCCAACATTAGTATGCGAAGTATAGCAATTGCTTTACCTGAAAAAACTGAATTTAATTATGAATTATCTGGTGTGTTAAATTATGAAGAAATAGAGCGTCTCAGTCAAAGAATTGGCATTTACAGTAGAAGAGTTGCCGAAGACGATATAACAGCTTTTGATCTGATGTACCAAGCCGTCGAAAATCTTCTTAAAAATACATATCTTAAGAAAGAAGATATAGACTGTATTGTATGTATTACCCAGACTCCAGATTATTTGATTCCTGGTAATTCATTCCTCTTATGTCATAAATTAGGATTAAAAGCAAGCATTTTTACACTAGATATAAATGCTGGATGTGCGGGCTTTACACATGGTCTAATTGTACTGGGAAGATTAATTAATAATGGTGATATGAAATGCGGATTGTTGGTTGTTGGAGATACACTTACAAGATTGGTAAATCCCAAAGATAAAACTGAGCGATTGTTATTTGGTGATGGTGCGGCTGCGTGTGTTTTAGAATTTGACCAAAAAGGCAAAGGGCTAACAGCTTGCTGGCGAACTATTGCTGATGATTATGATAAGTTAATTGTCCCTGCTGGTGGCATGAGAAAGCCAAATACCGAGGAAACAAACATTACTAATTTAAGAAAAAATGGAATCTACAGAAGCGAGAATAACCTTGCTATGGATGGTGCTGCTGTTTTTTCATTTTCAATTCAAGAAGTGCCAGATATCGTCAATTTTGCGCTGGGAAGTTGCAATTTAAGCAGTGACGATATTGATTTATTTATATTTCATCAAGCTAATAAATTCATGGTTGATTCTATCCGCACAAAATTAAAGATTAGTGCAGAAAAAGTTCCCATATTTGTAGAAGGGATAGGTAATACAAGTTGTGCCTCCATACCAATTGCTATTAGTCGCTATGCCTTAAATCAAGGAATTAATAAAATTAGTGGTCGGCTATGTCTGACTGGGTTTGGGACTGGCTTGTCTCTTAGTAGCATAATTATCGAAGTAGAAGATTTAATTGTCACTTCACTATAATTTCACGATGTTATGAATAAAGAAAGAATAGCTGTAATTGGAGCAGGAGGTCATGCCAAAGTAGTAGCAAGTACGCTCATGGCAGCAGGACACCAAGTAGTAGGTTTTTACGATGATAATCTGCAAAAGAGAGGAACGAATATTTTTGGTATTCCAGTTATTGGTCCAGTCAGTGAGCTGACATCTGGCAACTTCTCTCATGCAATCATTGGTATTGGTCAAAATGAGACACGGAAGCGTTTAGTAGAAAAACTTCATCTTAATTGGATAACAGTGATTCATCCCTATGCTTGGGTTCATCCTGAAGTTTTATTAGGTGCAGGTACAGTAGTTTGTGCTGGTGCAATAGTCCAGCCCTATTCAAGAATTGGATCGCACGTAATTATTAATACTAAAACCAGCGTTGATCACGACTGCTGCGTAGGAGATTATGTACATCTGGCGTTCTCCCACCTTGCTGGCGGTGTAACAGCCCATGAGGGAGCTTTTCTAGCTTTGGGAAGCACTGTATTTCCAGGAGTTCAGATTGGAGCTTGGGCTACTGTGAGTGCAGGATCGGTAGCAATGAAGGATGTTATGCCAAAAAGTACAGTAGCAGGTGTGCCGGCTCGATTAATTAAAGAAGCTACTTTTAATTGAGTGAAGACTAGTACTGCCGTGAAGTCAAAAGTCAAAATGAATAGGTAAGTAGGTTGGCGTTGAAAATTGTCGTTATGGCAAGGCAAAAGGCAATACTTCGACTTCGTTCAGTAACCACAGGCAAGAGTGAAGAGGGTTTGGGCGATTTTACGTTTCTTTACACAGTTTGGTTTTATTGTGTTCACCTACTTAGTAAGCTTTTGAGAGATTGAGAATGGTTGATTTATTTAGTCCGTTGTGTACTAGCAATCCATACTGAATTGAGGAACTAAAAATGCAACTTTCTTGGAAAACACTTCAGAATTTAGAGCAAGAATTTGGTGATGCTTTTTTTATCCTTGATTTAGATAAATTCAAACGCAATTATCAAGAGTTCCTGCATGGTTTTCGCTCGATTTATCCCCATACCAACTTAGGCTATTCTTATAAAACTAACTACATTCCCAAGTTGTGTCAAACCGTAGATTCTTTGGGCGGCTATGCGGAAGTTGTTTCTCAAATGGAGTATGATCTAGCTTTGCGTATTGGTGTCTCTCCAACTAGAATTATCTTCAATGGTCCGCTAAAGTCTCCAGAAGACCTGGAAAATGCAATTCTCGCTGGTTCTATTGTTAACTTGGACTGTTTGGAAGAAGTAGAAATAGTTGCAGCATTAGCACGAAGATTACCAGAACAAAAAATTGCAGTCGGTTTAAGATGTAATTTTGATGTGGGTGCTGGGAGGATATCTCGCTTTGGATTTGATGTGGAAGGAGGCGCACTAGATAATGTTTTTAAAACATTCCGAGAATTAAATAATTGCTCAGTCTTGGGATTACATTGTCACATTTCTACGTCAACAAGAAGTTTAGAATCCTATAAGTTACGCACGCAGAAAATTATCGAACTCAGCGATGATTATTTCCCAGATAAACCACCTCAATTTATTGATGTTGGTGGTGGTTTCTTTGGCAGAATGAACGATGATTTAAAGGCACAATTTGACTGTTATATTCCCACTTATCAGGAATATGCAGAGGCAATTGCCCCGCAATTAAGCAGTAGATTTTCTGATAATCCTAAACCAGAATTAATTATTGAACCAGGTGTAGTTATTGTTGCAGATGTTCTCAAATTTGTCGCTAAGGTGGTGGGAATTAAAACAATAAAATCACGCCAGATTGCTCTTGTGGTTGGCAGTATTCACAATGTTAAACCAACTTTAACTGATAAAAAATTATCACTAGAAGTTTACGGTGATGCGGAAAATTCTCAAACCAAGAAACTAAGTATTCCAGTAGATTTAGTTGGCTATACTTGTATGGAACATGATTGTTTATATCCAGATTATCCCCATGAAATTGGGATTGGTGATTATGCAGTTTTTGATAATTTAGGTGCATATACAGTGGTATTTAAACCACCTTTTATTCGCCCAAATCCTCCGATTATTAGCTATGATTCCACCCTTAGGAATTATACATTAGTCAGACGGCAAGAAACTTCTCAAGATGTGTTTTCTACTTATGTAATATGAGTGACAAAAATATGAATGTTATGTTGACCTGTGCAGGAAGAAGAAATTACCTTGTAAAATTCTTTCAAGCAGCTTTAGAAAATAGAGGATTGGTATTTGCTGGTGATGCTAGTCTAGAGGCCCCAGCATTGAAGGAAGCAGATGAAAGTTTTTTATTACCATCTGTAAATGATAGTGATTACTTTGATAAGCTGCTGGATATCTGTCAGAATAAAAAAGTCAAGTTACTAATTCCTCTCAATGATTTAGAACTACCATATTTAGGAAAACAACGTGATCAATTTCTTAAAATAGGAACTATCCCAGTTGTCTCTTCACCGGAAATTATTAATGTTTGTTTTGACAAGTGGTTAACTTTTCAATTCTTAGAAACAATCGGTATACCGACCCCAAAAACTTATCTTTCTCTTGCAGAAGTAAAAGCAGCTATTGAGCGAGGAGAAATAGATTTTCCTGTAGTTATTAAGCCTCGATGGGGAAGTGCATCAATTGGTATTGAATATCCTGAAGATTATGAAGAATTAGAATTAGCCTACCGATTTGTGAAAAAAGCTATTCAAAAGTCATTTTTAGCGATGGTAAGCTCTACTGATTTTGAAAAATGTATCTTAATTCAAGAAAAGCTAATTGGACAAGAGCATGGTCTTGATATCATTAATAATTTAGAAACTTCCTACATTACCACTTTTGTGAAGCGTAAGCTAACCATGCGAGCCGGAGAAACAGACCGGGCTATCACAGTGGAAAATCAGGAACTTGAAAAAATAGGTGAGAAAATTGGACAAAAACTAGGTCATATTGGCAACTTAGATTGTGATGTAATTGTCGAAAAAAAGGGGAACTACGTATTAGAAATGAACCCGCGTTTTGGTGGTGGATATCCATTTTCTCATGTGGCCGGAGCAAATATTCCCGCAGCTTTGATTGCTTGGGCTAATGGGGAAACGCCAAATAACAAATGGCTGAAGGTTCAAACTAATATAATAAGTGCCAAATGCGATCGCCTGATCACTTTTAAACGATAAAGAATAAAAAACCATGAAGCCAATTCTCCTCTCCACTCCCCATATCGGAAACCAAGAATTAGAATTCGTCAAAGAAGCATTTGCTACCAATTGGATCGCCCCTATTGGTCCTCATGTTGATGCTTTTGAACAGGAATTTTGTCAAGTAACTGGTGCTAGTCATGCGGCTGCTGTGAGTTCGGGAACTGCGGCTTTACATTTAGCTTTGCAATTAGTTGGAGTCACCAGAGGAGACGAGGTTTTTTGTTCCACCTTAACCTTTGCAGCTACCGCTAATCCAATTGTTTATTTAGGGGCGAAACCAGTTTTTATTGATAGCGATCGCATATCCTGGAATATGAACCCAGAGTTGTTGCAGGAAGCTTTACAAAACCGCGCCTATTTTGGTAAATTACCCAAAGCAGTTATAGTTGTACATTTATATGGTCAAAGTGCGGACATTGAACCAATTCTCAAACTTTGCGATCAATATAATATTCCGTTAATTGAAGATGCCGCCGAAGCTTTAGGAGCTACCTATAAAGGACTTTCTCCCGGTACATTTGGACGGTTTGGTATTTACTCCTTCAATGGTAATAAAATTATCACTACATCCGGTGGAGGAATGCTAGTTTCTGATGATGATCAACTAATTACCAAAGCCAAATTTTTAGCAACTCAAGCCCGCGATCCTGCCCCCCATTATCAACATTCAGAAATAGGATATAACTATCGTCTTAGTAACGTTCTAGCAGGTATTGGTCGAGGTCAATTACAAGTTTTAAATGAAAGGGTAGCCGCTAGACGGCGGAACTTTGAAATTTACCAATCTACTTTGGGAAATATACCAGGAATAGAATTTATGCCCGAAGCTGATTTTGGCTATTCTACTCGCTGGTTAACGGCTTTAACAATCACCCCAGAAGCTTTTGGTGCAGATCGAGAATACATTCGCATCCAACTTACTAAACAACAAATTGAAGCTCGTCCTGTATGGAAACCATTACACCTGCAACCCGTGTTTTCTGAATATGAATGTATTGGTGGTAAAGTCGCCGAAAATTTATTTTTACATGGTCTTTGTTTGCCTTCTGGTTCTAATTTAACGGACGAAGATTTAGCAAGAGTAATTAATGCCATTAAAACCATTCACTCTACAACTTGAAAAACATACATAAAAGAGTTAATTTATTATGGAACTACAACAATCTTCTATATCACCACAAAAATACTGGACAATTCTCAAGCGTCGTTGGCTTGCCACTTTATTAATTACTATTTCCGTTTTCATCATAGCACAGTTGGCTGCATCTTTGAAAAAACCTATTTATCTTGCAGAAGGTAAATTACGGTTTCAAAGAAGCAATACAGCCTCATCTATCACAGGATTAGGTGCAGAAATAGGCAAATTAGATCCTTTAATGGAACAAAATAACCCCCTCAGCACAGAAGTAGAAGTAATAACTTCTTACCCTATTATAGAAACAACTATTAAACGACTAAATCTCAAAAATAGTCAAGGTTCTACCCTAAAACCTAAGCTATTTCTCAAAAATCTTGTTGTCAAAGAAGTTAAAGGCACTAATGTTATCCAAATTAGCTACAACGATACTAATCCCAAAATTGCCGCCCAAGTTGTAAATGAACTAATTAAAGTTTATTTAGAGCAAAATCTGTCTTCACGGCGAGCCGAAGCGAGCGCAGGACGTAAATTCATAGAAAAACAATTACCCAAAGCCGAATTAGTAGTCCGTCAAGCCGAATCTGAATTAGCAGATTTTAAAGAAAAAAACAAAATTATTTCCTTACAAGAAGAAGCTACTGAAGCAGTACGAGTTATTGGTAATTTACAATTAAGGATCAACGATACCCAATCTCAATTAGCTAATGTTAAGTCACAGTATCAAGTAGTCATTCAGCAATTGGGAATGACCCCAAAACAAGCATTAACAATGACTTCTATTAGCCAAATCTCTGGAATTCAAGATATTCTTAGAGAAATCCAACAACTACAATCACAACTAGCAAATAGACAAACAATTTTACAGGCAAATCATCCACAAATCATAGATTTACAAGATAAAGTTGCTTCTCTAAACAAGGTTATTGACAAAAGGATAAATCAGTCCATAGGTAAAAATAAACTACAAGCAGAAGACAATTTACAATTGAGTGCTTTACAACAACAACTCTCTAGTAAACTCGTAGAATTAGAATCCAACCGTCTAGGTTTAGCCAATCAAGCTAATTCTTTATTAAAATTACAATCTACCTATAAACAAAGATTGAATACGTTACCTAAATTAGAAGAACAACAGCGTCAATTAGAACGTAAACTTCAAGTAGGACAATCTACCTATTCCTTATTACTTCAGAAACTCCAAGAAAGTAGGATAGCTGAAAATCAAAACTTAGGTAATGCAACTATAATATCCGAAGCTCAAGTTCCTGATGAACCTATTTCTTCTGTCATAATTTCCTATCTCATCTCAGCATTACTGAGTATACTGGCAGCTTTTATGACTATATACATCTTAGAAATGAAAGATAAATCTATTAAGACTATTGATGAAGCCAAAAAATTACTAGAATTAACCTTGTTAGGAGTTATCCCTACCGCTACTAAATGGAAAATAACCTCTAAAAATAATGAAGTAGATGAATCCTATAGTCAAAGAATTATAATTCGAGATTTTCCTCGTTCTTCTATTAGTGAAGCTTACCGGATGTTGAGGGCAAATCTTAATTTTATCAGTGCCGATAAAGAGCTAAAAGTTATTATTGTTACCAGTTCTGTACCCAAGGAAGGTAAATCAACAGTAGCAGCTAATTTAGCTACAGCAATGGCACAAATGGATAAACAAGTTTTATTAATAGATGGAGATTTGCACCGTCCAGTTCAGCATAAAATTTGGGACGTAATAAATAATCAAGGTTTAAGTAATTTAATTTTCAAACAGGAAGAAATTACTGCCGTAATTAAAAAAGTCATGCCTAATTTAGATATTTTGACTTCTGGTATAGTTCCTCCCAGTCCAGCATCTCTTCTCGACTCACAACGCATGGCAACTTTAATGGCTAACTTCTCTGATAAGTATGATTTTGTCATTGTTGATACACCAGCTTTAAATGTGGCTGCTGATGCTGTTACTTTAGGACAAATGGCTGATGGTGTTTTATTGGTAGTGCGTCCTGGTGTAGTTGATTCTGTGAATGCGACTTTTGCTAAAGAACTATTAGCAAAATCTGGTCAAAATGTCTTAGGACAGGTAGTTAATGGTCTAATTGTGAAAAATGAACCCCATAGCTATTACTACTTCCAAAAAGAAGACTATTTACAAACAATCAATGTAGAGTCTCAGGAATCTGTAAAAATTTAACTAATTAGGGTTTGTTGAAAAAGTTGTCTGTGAGGGCTAGTACCGCAAGGCGGAAGTCAAAAGTCAAAAGTCAAAATGAAGACAGTATAGGCTTTTGGAGGATTTAGAATGGTTCATTCACTTACGCCACAGTGTACTAGGAGTATGGCTAACGCTACGCTATCAGCAGTTTCCGATTATCAAACTCTACAGGCGGGAGTTGCAGAGGGGGTAGAAGCGATCGCTCTTAACCCCAATCAAGACGGTATCAAACAAATCACCGCATTTTTACGACAGCATCCCGAAATTACCACCATTCATATCGTTTCTCACGGTGCGCCCGGATGTTTGTATTTAGGAAATAGTCAACTTAATTTAGATAATATAACCAGGACCATAATCAATACGCAGTTCATATACTCCTTCACCAACAAACTTACAATCTCCTAAATTTCCCTCTTCTACTCGGTCTAATCTTGCTCTAATTTTAGCTCTAGCTCTAGCATCTTTCAAGGAATCTCGCCATTCTAAGAAAGGAGTAGTTCCTTCTAAAGTTGTGTAAATCCTAATTTCTTTAGGGGTTGCCTCCATCATATCTAAATAGTGAGACAGAATTAATTACACAATGTCATTGCGTAAGCGTTGCGTGGCGTTAGCCATGTGGAACGAAGTGAAATGAAGCAATCGCCAGGGTTGTGATTGCTTCCCTTCGCTCGCAATGACTGTAAATATTTTTGTCCAATTACTTATATGCAAAAAAGATTTTAGAGAACGAAACCCAACAATTGTATCAAATTTTAATGAAACGATGATTAACGTACTTACCTGAGCAAAATTTAATCAAAATCCCTGTACCTTTTCCCTATACCCTGTCCCTAAAAACTATTGACAAATTTCCCGTAATGTGTTTGTGAAGTTGGGATAAGAAATAGCAGCAGCTTCAGCGCGGTGAATGGTAGTTGTACCAATGGCGTTGAGGGCGGCGATCGCTAAACTCATGGCAATACGATGATCTGTATGGCTATCTACTGCCGCACCGACTAAGGGAGTACCGCCGGTGATTTCCATTCCGTCGGGTAATTCGCTGATTTTTGCCCCCATTTTATTGAGTTGTTGTGCCATGACGGTAATGCGATCGCTCTCTTTGACTCTTAACTCCTCCGCATCCCGGATAATTGTTGTCCCCTCAGCAAAAGCCGCCGCCACTGCC
Organism: Dolichospermum sp. LEGE 00246; assembly: GCF_015207865.1. Taxonomy (NCBI): domain Bacteria; kingdom Bacillati; phylum Cyanobacteriota; class Cyanophyceae; order Nostocales; family Aphanizomenonaceae; genus Dolichospermum; species Dolichospermum sp. LEGE 00246. The sequence goes on along the minus strand of NZ_JADEWA010000054.1, from coordinate 1,903 downwards.
AAAATAGGAATTTCATCAATTAATCTGGGAATGATATCACCGGCAATCGTACAGCTTTTTAAACCACCGGAACGGACGCGGATATCAGCTACAGGTTCTCCTGCTACTTCCCGCTGGTTCTCTAGTTGAATATCTGCCCCCATTAATTCCAAAGCTTCTAAAATCCCCGTGCGGGTAGGATTGACACCGACATTTTCCACTACCAAATCTGAACCAGGAACGATCGCCCCCGCAACTAACCAAAAAGCCGCTGAACTGATATCACCAGGGACAATTACGGTTTGTCCGTAGAGTTTCGCCCCACCTGTGATCGTGACGCTGTTTGTGTCTGGATCTATACTTAATTCTGCGCCATAAGCCCTTAACATTCGTTCACTGTGATCCCGTGATAAAGCAGGTTCGGTGACGGTGGTTTGTCCTTCGGTGTTTAAACCCGCCAGGAGGATACAGGATTTAACTTGCGCCGAAGCAATGGGAGAATGATAATGAATGGGTTGGAGGGCTTGTCCTTGAATGGCTAAAGGTGCTAAAGTATTACCCTTACGTCCCCAAATTTGCGCCCCCATTTGTTGCAAAGGCTTGACAACACGGGACATGGGACGCGATCGCAAAGAACTATCACCTGTCACCGTGAAAAATCGCCCTGGATGGGATGCTAATAAGCCCAACATCAACCTCATCGTTGTCCCAGAATTACCAGCGTCTAAGACATCTAGAGGCTCTTGAAAATTGCCTAAACCGATGCCTTTAACTTTCACCAATTCCGGATTTAATTCCGAAATTTCCGCCCCTAGCGCCCGAAAACAGGCAGCAGTGCTACGGGGGTCTTCACCTAACAGCAGTCCTTGAATTTGAGTTTCCCCTTCAGCGATCGCCCCCAACATCAAAGCGCGATGGGAAATAGACTTATCACCAGGAACTCGGATACGTCCCTGCAAAGACAATCCAGCCGCAGGGCGCTGAATAATTAAGTGATCCGAAGAGTTTGCTTGAGTTTCTAAAGTAATAACAATAGCCGACATTAGGATACAATGACTTTTGAATAGAATAAAAGCTAAACAGCGACTTGTTTATCACTATTCACTTCCAATTTAGTATCCTACCGCTTTTTGACAACTATAATCTTTCTTCTGGTAGATAACAGGTGACAGGTAATACCATATTGAATTGTCTAGATTAACAAATCAAAATATTTGCTGACGATGAACCAGGTTTTACTATTTATTAGACATCTTGCTTGAATGTCTTGTTTTTTGTTGCTTCCAACCACCAAAAGCTTCAGCCGTAACGTTAAATAGTAGGTAGAATCAGCAATTTAGAAAATCGCTCAACTTTTATTCTTTATTTGTAACCTCTCACACTCTCATGCTAACTCACCACCGCAAACCCGTATGTTTATCAATGATTTCCACGGACTTACCGATTTGGTCTGTGGTTGACACTGCTGGAACTTTAATCCAAAAGGATACAGATAAATTTCATTTACTATTAACTGCACCACCTCTTATTAGTTGTGAAGTAGGCAGTTATTTAAATCCAGAAGATACAATTTACCCAACTAAAAACAATTTTTCTCCTCCCAGCAGTCCCAGAATTTTATGGCTGGAAATTTCATCTCGGCGGTTAATTATGACAATGCAAGGTAATGCACAAGTCAGTTACCGTCACTTTTGGGAGTTAGGTATATATGGTATTAGTCGTTTTTGGTTGCCAAATGAATCATTACAACCCCATCAACCTATCCGTTTGCGTAATTTTACCAAAAGTTTCACTCTCACTGGGCATCCCTTTCCAGAACATCTTCGTTTAGAGTACGAATTCTGGACAGGAAAAGTCCAATTGGGTCATTACATTCTCAATTTGGAAATTCAGCATTGAAGGGAATAGGGGGCTGTCTCTTATA
>NZ_JADEWA010000485.1:0-4050 GCF_015207865.1 Dolichospermum sp. LEGE 00246 | reverse complement strand
ATAAGAGACACAACCCTCCCCTTGTGAAGGTGAGGAAACCAGATTTTTCTTGTTTCCCCCCTTGACAAGGGGAAAGGGGGGTAAAAATGTGATGAAAATTATGGGATACCACTTTTAAAACATCCTCTAAAGACACGGGGATTCTTGGTTCAACAAGACCACAACGGCTGGATTGTTTGATTCTAAACGTAGGGGTAAAGCAAGAGCTTCATTGGTGTCAACTTAGGCTACAGATGGCTTATTTGTTGGCTTCCACACCCGCCCGAAAATGATAGCGTAGTGGGGCGTAAGCCATATGTCCGGGCTAATAGCGAAAGTAAACTAAAGTTTACTCAAAAATTTTCGGGTTATTTAGTCATCTTCAGATGACTTTTGCTATTAGACTGGGAATATGGCTAACGCCACGCTACGCTATCATTCCCAGGCGGGCTATGGGTTTTACGTTAAGTTGACACTAATGAAGCTCTTGCTTTCCCCCTACACATCTGGGTTATTTGTCATTTGGCAAAAGTTTAAATCTCACCCGTGTTTAGTATAAAAAAGATAAAATAATTTTATAAATTGAGATAACCTCTTTGTACCAAAATAAATGTACATTAGCTGATATAATCAAGATTCTAACCGCATAAAAAAATCTATCAATCTCAGATTCAACCTGTGATATATGCTGGTTTAGGGTTAGACTCTAAATATATAGGAAAAAAATACTTCTTTCCTTAATTATTGTAAAATTCACTTAACAAACAAAGATTCAGTTTGAACAAGTGCCATCTCATACAAAGGAGAAATAAAAATGACAGAAAATAATCAGGATAATATCAGTAATACTGAAGAAAGTTCTCAGGGAACAATCATAGTGGCTGGAATGCGTCCCATTACCACTGGCACTTTACAAGTAGTTGATACCTTCAACTCCATGGGAATTCGTCCCATAGGTGCAAACACATTCCAAGTAGTTGACAGTATTAACTTGTCTGGTATTCGTCCCATTGCTTCTAGCACCTTGGTAGTTGCTGACAACTATTCCGTTTTCGGAAATCGGCCAATAGCACCGAACACCTTCGATGACTCCGAGCTTTTGATGGGTTTTCTAGACTAATTACATTCTCAATATTGTCATCATATCAAATTCAACCTGGTTTTATTAATAAACTAGGTTGTTTTATTAAAAAAATTATCAGAAAATCCCCGACTTCTTTTATTTATTGTGTCCGCAAATTATAAATTAATGTCAGAAGTCGGGGATATTATCACTGATGTTAAAAAAGGAGTAGTTTAATTATGGCAAAATCTTCAATTTTATCAACATCTTTAAACTTTCAAGAAAATTATCCATGTCCAGTATGTCGCGTGGGTAAAATTTCGCAAATGTTGATGATGGAAGCTATGTGTTGTGATTTCTGCAATGAGATTTTTACAGTTAATTTAGAATTACAACAAATTAAAATGCCTTCTAGAGAACCGCCTTTAGTTTGGAGTTGGAATGGATTGAGGTGGACGCAAGCACGATTAGGAACTGTGGAATTAGGTTGGGGTTATGGTTTATCTGCAATTGCTTTTATTCTTTTACCAACTACCTTAATAGGGGTGACAGCATATTATTTTCCTCCTCATTCTCATGTTCCCCTGTCATGGATTCCATTTGTTTGGACAGTGCTAACTTTTTTGGCACATTTAGGAATTATTATTTGGATTTTTATTGAAGTTTATCAGATTCCCATTATCGCATATTTGCGAGCCATTACCCGGTGGCAAAATAGACTGATTAGATAAATTTTACCAATTTCGAGCATTATACTGAAAACGGTTTATAGTTTAACCAAATATGGGCGTTGCTGATTAAGAGTATGATTTTATTATGCCTACGGCACGCTGCGCGAACACGCAGAGGCGCTCCAGTCGCAGAGAGTAAGTAATTGGACAAAAATATTTACAGTCATTGCGAGGGAAGGGAAGCAATCACAACCCTGGCGATTGCTTCATTTCACTTCCTTCCATTTGCAATGACATTGTGTAATTCATTCTGTCTCACTACTTAGGAATTATTGCTTGTGTGAAAGACACTGCTTGAGTTAAGAATTGTTTAGAACTAGCAATACTTTGTTGTACAGTTGGTACTATTCCGTATAGTTACGGAATTTAAGCTGTCAACGAGCAAACCACAAATTGCCATCTGATTATCTCCATCTGTCTCTACTGCAAGAACTCATGTTGAGCTAACTGGCACGTCGAAAACTGATGTGGTTGTGAGTGCAATTAGTCAGTATCTTGGCTGTACTGACAATGTACCATTGAATCAAAGGATGGCTGAGTTGGAAAAAAGGCTCAGGGAATTAGAATCTAAATTTGACGAGAGGTGTTTTTATGGATGATGTTTCTTCTAAGCTTATAGCAATTTCCCAAAATGTGAATGACTGGCTGAAGTTTGCAGAGGCTAAGAATGGTATTCTTTTGGCTTTTTCTGGCACTGCGATTACTGCTACCATAACCATTTTATCCACAGCACAAAGTCTGCCTAATTCATTAAAAATTGGGTTATTATTAACAACAATTATTCTTTGTATTTGTGCTTTAGCTTGCTCCTTATCTTTTTTACCTAGAACCAATTTAGAGCGTATTTTAGGGTTGCGACGTAACTTAAATAATACTAATCCAGATAAAGATAATTTATGGTTTTTCGGACATTTGCATAAATATAAGCCAATTGAATTGTTAGAGGCACTGAATAAGCATTATTTTGACAGTAAATTAAATAATATACCTTACAAAAAAGAATATCAAGATATTGCTGCACAAATAACTGTGAATGCTGAAATTACTTTTCTGAAATTTCGGATTTTTACCTATGCAATATATATTTTGATTGCTGCTATTTTGGTAATTCCCTGTTTTGTTTTGCTTAGTTTGGTTATTTATCGTCATTTGTAACCATCGAGATATTTTATGTCATCTTCATCTACTAAGATTAAACTAACTGTAGTTCAACTTGATCTGGTTAACTCATCAAAGTCTTTTCAAGATATACACAATAAATACAATTTAGGTGTTGAGGCTCTAGCAATATTTATTAAACAAATTGAAGACATTATTTCTACAGCGTTTAATCAATCAATTGAAAATCGAAGAATTCAAACTCACCTTACCAAAATTGAAACTCCTCTAGCAGATGGTTGTAGACTTACATTTGAATCTGTTGAAAATGCCTATGATTTTGTGAAAATATTTTGCGAAATGGTTGACAAACGTAACCAAAAACCTGGTATAGATCAGTGGTGTTTTCGCATTGGTGCAGCAACAGATGATATTGTTTATGATCCTGAACGTCCTAATCAAATGATTGGAAATGTTTTCATGGTAGTTAAAGAATTGGAATCTGGTGCATTTCCTGGTTGGTTATTTGTTGATAAAATGACCTATAATGAACTTTCTCAAGATAAGTTCTCTAAACAATCTTTTAAAAATAAACATGATGAGTGCAGAGAGGCTTATGGTTATCCAATGCTTGTAAATTCTGCACAACCTATTAACCCTATTATATGGACAGATGACGACAACAAACAAGTATTAATTAAAATTCTTCAAGATATATTTACAGAAGAAGAATTAAAAACTATATGTGAAAATAATACGAGTAAACTGAAAGGAAATCCTTATGATGCAATTACTGGGAATACAGTTAATGCTAGATATAGTTCTTTAGTTAATCATTTAATTAAAAAAGGACTAATAGATAGTTTTTTAGAGATACTTTGTAAATCCAGTGAACACTTTGCTGATTTAGTAAAATCTTTACGAGGATAAATTATTTTGGCGTTGCTGATTAAGAGTATGATTTTATTATGCCTACGGCACGCTGCGCGAACACGCAGAGGCGCTCCAGTCGCAGAGAGTAAGAGTTTGAAATCATTGATTTTTCAATTTCATACCCTAATTCAGCAACGCCATTATTTTTTTAGTAAAACATAATGAATATGACTGACGACAACAAACAAGTATTAATTAAAATTCTTCAAGATGTATTTACAGAAGAAGAATTAAAAACTATATGTG
>NZ_JADEWA010000484.1:0-4056 GCF_015207865.1 Dolichospermum sp. LEGE 00246 | reverse complement strand
CCTACTTTTTTATAATAACATAAAATCAATATTTTGTTCGTTTCGTCGCTGTAGCCTTCTTTGTTTTCGCTACGCTCAAATACAATTTGGGCTACGCAACTCAACTCACGCGCATTCATCCCACGCTTCTAAGAGTGAGACGTGGGGCTTCTGCTGATTAAGCTAAAAATCAGTATTAGTCAGGTTGAGTAGATGGAGAAAAACTTTCCTGAAAATTTAACTCCTCATATACAGCCAATGTTTCTTGGTGTACACGGGCAACATTTAACCATTCTAGATTGTCCTGCGATCGCTGTTTCCATTCCTGAAGTATATTCGCATCACTCAATAATTTCACTAATGCCTGAGCCAATTGATGACTATCCTGCACCGGCACTAAGATCCCCGCTTTGCCATTATCTAACGCCTCTGGAATCCCGTCCACCTTCGTAGCCACAATTGCCAGCCCTGCTTCCCTCGCTTCCGAAAGCACCAAGGGACAAGGATCACGGTGGGAAGCCAAGACAAAAATATCACAGGCTAGTAAATAACGTTGGGGTTCAGGCTGAAACCCTTCAAAGTGAATCCGATGACTCACAGCCGTTGCTTGGGCTTGAGACTCAAATATTTGTTTATCTGGACCATTTCCCACCAAATATAAATGTACTTCGGGAAAATCCTGAGCAATTTCTTCAAAAGCCGCAATTAATTCAGTGATGCCCTTTCTTTTATACATTCCTGCTACGGTGGCTATCGCTGGACTTTGTAAACTTAAAGGTTGATAATCGGATATTTTCCGAGTCCGAGGACTGCCCAATGTCCCATTACAAATTACCCGTAATTTTTGTTTGGGGATTCCCCGTTGTACCATCGAATTTTTGACAGCCTTACTAACAGCAATTACTCGGTCTGCTAAACCCATCAATAGGCTACTAGGTTGAAATTCATTATGGACAGTAGCCACTAAAATATATCTATTTTCCCATCTCAAAGCCCGCGCTAACACCACACCAGTCATCATGTGAGCATGAACTATATCTGGTTGAAATTCTTGCACAATTTTCCGATAAGCGATCGCCGCCTTCATCATTGTTATTGGCTGACGACTTTGGTTAATTTCGTAATGTTTAACACCAAATTGATTTAATAATTTTTCGTACCCCCCTCCCGCTGAAATTACCGCCACATCATCGCCAGATTGGGATTGTAAACAAGCTAAATCCACAGCTACATTGACAATACCATTACCGATTTCCTGGACATGATTTAATATATGTATGATTCGCATAAAGTTAAAAATGTGTATCAAAACTTAAATACATTTCAGCAAAGAAAGATTAATCATCTAATTCAAAGGGAACAGTGAACGGGCAACAGGGAACAGGAAAAACTCATGTTTAAAAACATGAGATTGAAATAATGACACTGTTTTTTTCGTGCTACGCATCTGGTAAAAACATCCTTTTTTTGACTGAAGCTCTAAACTGGTGCAAATGAGTGTTTCTTATTTGCTCCCTGTTCCCTTCTTTTGTAAGTGAATGGAAAAAAGACTAAATATGTAAGGAAAAGTCAAGTTGCCCAAAACCTCTTTTCTGTTCCCTTGCCATAACAACAATTTTTAACGCCAACCTACTTAATTACCTGATAACTGCTATATCTATGTCGGTCTTTCTGATAAGTCATGCTTACTATATACAGATCCAGTATAATCTAACTGTACATTAAGAAACATATATCAAAGATAATTTGGGGTAGTTAACTTATACTGAATTATTAATTAATAATCACCGTTTTTTACTCTGATCAGGATCTTCCTATTAATTATCATTTAAGCATTCAGTATTCAGCTATCAGTTTTCAATACGGAAATACAGAATGTTAAATGTGTATAACTTTCAGGAAATAACTACTTCCTCATCTCCACTATTACTGCTGATAGCTGAATGCTGACATCAAATATTAAATCAAGGTGATAAACGCTCGATTTCCCATCCGTCATTATCTACACGAGTATATAACAGGCGGTCATGTAAACGACTCGATCTTCCCTGCCAAAACTCAATTTTTTGGGGAATCACGCGAAAACCACCCCAATGGGGAGGACGAGGAACTTCCTGAGTTTCGTATTTGCGCTGAAATTCTTGTAATTGTAATTCTAAAAATTCCCTACTTGCAATTACTTCGCTTTGATTAGAAGCCCAAGCACCTAAACGACTATATGTAGGGCGGATTTCAAAATAGCTATCAGATTCTGCTGCGGAAATTTTTTCCACAGTTCCCACAATTCTGACCTGGCGTTCTAATTCCGCCCACCAAAAAACCAAAGCAGCATGGGGGTTTACTGTCAATTCCTGTCCTTTTTGGCTATTGTAATTAGTAAATAAGACAAACCCCCGTTCATCAAAATCTTTGAGTAATACCATTCTCGCCGAAGGCTGACCATCGGACGTACAGGTAGCCAAAGTCATAGCATTAGGTTCAGGTAGCTGGGCTGATAGGGACTGACTGAACCAAATTTTGAATTGTATAAATGGATTTGGATCAATTTGTTTCTCATTCAAATCTTGTAATGTGTAGTCTTTGCGAAGATCGGCTATGTTAGTATCCATTTTTGTTATTTCCTCAAATTTAGATCAGCTAAAATTTATGATCAAAATCAGTAAATAGTTTAGACAATAGTAATACCTTGTCCATTTTCCGTAGGTTGGGTTAAGCGACAGCGCAACCCAACAAATGCGTTAGGTTTCATGCTGATTGCTTGGCGTTCACGCAGTATCCCGCAGGGATACGTTTACGTTCCACAGCTTTTTCCAATTTGGACAAGGTATTGACAATAGGAAATGGAAATTACCAAAGTATGGCTTCCGCCACACTAGGTCTCCTACACCTGAAGTCCTTGCTTATACATTAAATCAGATGCGCCGTCTTGCTTCTCTGCAAACTCTGTTAACTTATGGACTCAGTGGGCCAATTATCGCCCTCAATATCTGGCTACTGTCTGTATTATTCCATTTTTTCCAGAATCCAATTACTATTCTCAGTATTGCTGCAATTCTAGCTTTTCTATTGAATTACCCGGTTAAGTTACTGGAGAAAGTCAGAGTTACCCGTACTCAAGCAGTAATTATTGTTTTACTGCTGACTTTAACTTTGTTTATTGTTTTGGGTGTTACCCTTGTACCAATGGTCATTGACCAAACCATTCAATTGTTAAATAAGATTCCTGATTGGTTAGCGACTAGTCAAGCTAATTTAGATCACCTAGAAAGTTTAGCAAAGCAGCGGCGGTTATCTATAGATTTAAAGCTGGTAACAAACCAAATAAATGCTAATATTCAGAATTTAGTACAGCAAATAGCTTCAGGGGCGGTAGGATTTGCAGGAACATTGTTATCAGGAATACTCAACGTAGTATTGGTCATTGTTCTAGCTTTTTATATGCTCATATATGGCGATCGCGTTTGGTCTGGTTTAGTTAACATTCTCCCGTCTAATATTGGTATTCCTTTTAGCCGCTCATTACAGTTAAATTTTCAAAACTTTTTTTTGAGCCAATTATTGCTAGGACTATTTATGGTCATAGCCCTTACACCCATTTTCTTATTTCTGAAAATTCCATTTGCCCTGTTATTTGCTATTATTATCGGTATTTCTGGGCTTATTCCCGTTGTTGGTGCAACTTTAGGCATTGGTTTAGTCACATTGTTGGTATTAATCCAAAATTGGTGGTTAGCCTTTCCAGTCGCTACAATGGCAGTTATCATGCAACAAATCAAAGACAATTTGTTAGCACCAAAATTAATGGGCAATTTTATTGGACTTAACCCTTTATGGATTTTTATTGCCATTTTAATGGGATTTGAAATTGCTGGACTATTAGGAACACTCGTTGCTGTGCCAATTGCGGGAACTATCAAAGGCACTTTTGATGCCATTAAAGGCAGTGATCACAGCGATTTTGTCTCTACTTTTCGAGCTAATTACGGCTCGGAATTTGAACAAGATGAATAAATTGGTCATTGGTCATTGGTCATTGGTGAAAACCATTCTTCTTCCTCCCCCTACTCCCCCTACTCC
>NZ_JADEWA010000053.1:0-18940 GCF_015207865.1 Dolichospermum sp. LEGE 00246 | reverse complement strand
CTCACTAAATAGTCTTTATGTCCATTATATCAAGTTTGTGAACTTTTGGGAATTATTTATACTAACACTTTTAAATCACCAATGAGTCCCCAAAAGTTTGTAGCGACTGTTTTGAATGTCAAGCGATCGCTCACAGTTTAAACTGATAAAGTGCGATAGCGAAGCGCGACCTAGGAATCGCTTGTTGCTTGGATTGATAAATTGCGATCGCTTGTAGGTTAAATTGATAAAGTGCGATAGCGAAGCGCTCCGCAGGAATCGCTTGTAGGTTGAATTGATAAATTGCGATAGCGAAGCGCTCCGCAGGAATCGCTTGTAAGTTAGATTAATAAAGTGCGATAGCGAAGCGCTCCGCAGGAATCGCTCGTAGGTTAGATTGATAAATTGCGATAGTGAAGCGCTCCGTAGGAATCGCTTGTAGGTTAGATTGATAAATTGCGATAGCGAAGCGCTCCGCAGGAATCGCTTGTAGGTTAAATTGATAAAGTGCGATAGCGAAGCGCTCCGCAGGAATCGCTTGTAGGTTAAATTGATAAAGTGCGATAGCGAAGCGCGACCTAGGAATCGCTTGTAGGTTGGATTGATAAGGTGCGATAGCGAAGCGCTCCGCAGGAATCGCTCGTAGGTTGGATTGATAAAGTTAAAATTAGAAGTGACTGCGTGAGGACAACTTGATGCAAATTACCCTGAACCTACCTGATAGCTTCAGTGCGATCGCTCGTAGGTTAGATTGATAAAGTGCGATAGCGAAGCGCGACCTAGGAATCGCTTGTAGGTTAGATTGATAAAGTGCGATAGCGAAGCGCGACCTAGGAATCGCTTGTAGGTTGGATTGATAAAGTGCGTTCAATTGTACCGTTATACAGAAAAATTCTGGATAAAACCAAGGGAAGAATTCTATCCGACTTTGAATTGAGTAAGCGGATATTATCGTATAATTTTTTCATGTATGACGATACCTGCCGATTTCTTGCCGAAAATTTCTCTGCTGACTTTGCCAGTTGGCTTTTGGGTGAACCTGTCACCCTGACACAAATCCAACCCTCGGAACGCGCCATGAGTTTGATGTCATCCGATTGTGGGAACAACCTGCATCACTTTTCCTGCAATATCCTGGGCTGATTCCCTTTGCGGTTTTGGGTGAAAGTGTGAATGCCGAGGAAACGTTGCGCCAAGTAGCTAAAAGGGTGGATCAGATTGTAGACCCTACAACAAAAGCAAACCTGATGGCAGCATCAGGGATTTTGGCTGGGCTAAAATTAGAAGATGAGATCGTTTATCGCATACTACGGAGAGACATCATGCAGGAATCCACTGTTTATCGTTCGATTGAAAGAGATGCTCGGAAAGAGGAGAAGCGGGCGATCGCGCTTAATCTTCTACGCGGTGGCGTGGCACTCAATCTTATTGTATCTTCCACAGGTTTATCGATCGAGGAAGTTCAACAGATTCAGCAGCAACTGAATGAGTCTGCAAAAAACTAAACTTGCTCGTAGGTGGTGTTAGGAAGTGCGATAGCGAAGCGCTCCGCAGGAATCGCTCATAGGTTCGATTGATAAAGTGCGATAGCGAAGCGCTCCGCAGGAATCGCTCATAGGTTGGATTGACTAAGTGCGATAGCGAAGCGCGACCTAGGAATCGCTCATAGGTTAGATTGATAAAATGCGATTGCTTGTAGGTTAGATTGACCAAGTGCGATAGCGAAGCGCGACCTAGGAATCGCTTGTAGGTTAGATTGATAAAGTGCGATAGCGAAGCGCTCCGCAGGAATCGCTTGTAGGTTGAATTGATAAATTGCGATAGCGAAGCGCGACCTAGGAATCGCTCACAGGTTAGATTGATAAAGTGCGAGTTCGCCACTTACACCCTGACCAAATGCGAAAAACCCAATAACAGCTTAACCAAACCTACAGTTTTAAATACATCAGCCAAAAAATAATTTAATCATCATAATTCTACCCAATTCTCTAAACTTAAACCCTCAACTCTGTCCAAATCACTATCATTAGAAACCACAATTAAATCTTTAAGAATAGCAGTAGCAGCGATTAAAACATCTTCAGTTTGAATTGGTACACCCCTTAATCTCAAATTAGCATGAATTTGAGCAGCTTTTTCTAAAATTGCTAAATCATCTAAGAAAATAATCGGATATTCTTGACAAAATTCCTCAAATCTTGCTCTTTGTTTTGGTGCATCAACCGCTAAAAAACCTCGCCTAATTTCAAAATAGGTGATACAACTAATAAAAATCTTTTCTTCCTTAGACTCACTAATTGTAATCTTGTGAAGAATTTGGGAATTTTGTTTGAGTGCTAAAGAAACAATATTAGTATCTAATAAATAATTCATAAATTTTCTATTTTCTTTTAACTGCATCATCAAAAATTGCCATTTGTTCAGGAGTAAAATCCTCTCCTATTTTAGCCAAAAGGTGTAGAGCCATGATACCACTACAACGCTTTTTAAGACTTTCTTCTGATATCTGACTAAATTCTTACAAAGAAAAGTTTTCTTTAAATACTTTTACTAAATCTTGAACCATTTTCGTATAATTTATATCCTCTTTAAATAAAGGACGTTCTTCCATTAAAATAGCAACAACATTCTCAATTCTCTTAATTATTGATTCTTGTTTCATATCAGTTGATAACATAATTATTACCTCACTAAATAGTCTTTATGTCCATTATATCAAGTTTGTGAACTTTTGGGAATTATTTATACTAACACTTTTAAATCACCAATGAGTCCCCAAAAGTTTGTAGCGACTGTTTTGAATGTCAAGCGATAGCGAAGCGCGACCTAGGAATCGTTTGTAGTTTGGATTGATAAAGTGCGATAGCGAACGCATTGCGTCCCGGAGGGAACTAGCGCGACCTAGGAATCGCTCGTAGGTTAGATTGACTAAAGTGCGATAGCGAAGCGCTCCGCAGGAATCGCTCGTAGGTTAGATTGATAAAGTGCGATAGCGAACGCATTGCGTCCCGGAGGGAACTAGCGCGACCTAGGAATCGCCGGTAGGTTGGATTGATAAAGTGCGATAGCGAAGCGCTCTGTAAGAGTCGCGCAACGGTGACTTTCAGTTCGCTTTTTTCTATTGTCATAGAACTCGAAAAATCAAGTACAATTAATTTAGTGCCAACATAACATCTAATATCATGAATAACCTTCTATTAAATAGAATAACAATTAACCATGATATTTGTCATGGTAAACCCTGTATTCGTGGATTGCGCTATCCGGTGGAAATGATCTTAGAACTTTTGAGTTCAGGCATGAATATTGATGATATTTTAGAAGATTATGATGATTTAGAATACGAAGACATTTTAGCAGTTCTCAGCTTTGCTACTCGACTTACTCAAGTTAAAAGTATTCTCCAATTAGTTTCATGAAATTCTTGATTGATGCTCAATTACCAATGCGAATTGCCAATTTATTAGATAACTTAGGTTATGATGTTATACATACCAAAAATCTTCCTTTAAAAAATGCAACTCCAGATTCGGAAATCAACAAACTATCAATCCTGGAACAGAGAATTGTTATTACCAAAGATAAAGATTTTTTAGATTCTTTTTTAATCAAACAAGAGCCTTACAAATTACTACTAATAACCACAGGTAATATTAGTAACAAACAAATTGAACAACTTTTTCTACAAAATATCACTCAAATAATCGAATTGTTTTTGACCTATGATTTTTTAGAAATGACTAGAGATAGTTTGATTATTCATTAGTGCGAGTTCGCCTGTTGGGGAAGTGTAATCAGCGATCGCTTGTAGGTTAGATTGATAAGGTGCGATAGCGAAGCGCGACCTAGGAATCGCTTGTAGGTTAGATTGATAAGAGGTTGTTTGAAAAGTATCAGATGAAACCCATAATCTCCAAAAACCTAACCCCCCTGCCCCCCTTCCCTACCAGGGAAGGGGGTTTTCAAAGCCTCTCCCCGCGTCGGGGAGAGGTTTGGAGAGGGGTCAATTTATACATTCAAAACTTTTCAAACACCCTCTAAGGTGCGATAGCGAAGCGCGACCTAGGAATCGCTTGTAGGTTAGATTGATAAGGTGCGATAGCGAAGCGCGACCTAGGAATCGCTTGTAGTTTGGATTGAGCAAGTGCGATAGCGTTCGCATTGCGTCCCGGAGGGAACTAGCGCGACCTAGGAATCGCTTGTAGGTTAGATTGATAAGAGGTTGTTTGAAAAGTATCAGATGAAACCCATAATCTCCAAAAACCTAACCCCCCTGCCCCCTTCCCTACCAGGGAATGGGGTTTTCAAAGCCTCTCCCCGCGTCGGGGAGAGGTTTGGAGAGGGGTCAATTTATACATTCAAAACTTTTCAAACACCCTCTAAGGTGCGATAGCGAAGCGCGACCTAGGAATCGCTTGTAGTTTGGATTGATAAGGTGCGATAGCGTTCGCATTGCGTCCCGGAGGGAACTAGCGCGACCTAGGAATCGTTTGTAGGTTGGATTGATAAAGTGCGATAGCGAACGCATTGCGTCCCGGAGGGAACTAGCGCGACCTAGGAATCGTTTGTAGTTTGGATTGATAAAGTGCGATTTTCCCAACCAGTTTCTACTAATAAATAATGATCATTTTTTTCATCTAACACCACTTCCACCTTCACCTGTTCATCATTATCAAAAAAATCAGCATATTCTTGAATAACATTTTTAATAATCTGACGATATTGATTAGTTAAAGAATCCATTTAAGTTTAAGATTGCAATAAACGAGTAAATCCTTCTTGCTCAAAATGTTTATCAGTAGTCAACGCTTCCCTAATTCCTTTCTTCCGCATCAACACAAAACTGATAGCATCACACAAAGAATATGTTTTATCTTGTCGAACTAACAATAAATCCATTGCTTCCCGATGTAAAATTTCATCAACCCAAACCATCTCTACATTTGGATTTTCCATTAATTCCAACGAATACATTAACACCGTTGAACGAGGAAAACGTCGAACTAATGACAAAGCTATCAACTCAGCGAGAACATAGTTATGTGTGATAAAACGACCGTTATAATTAGAAATTAATTCAACTGCTGTTTTGTGTTGAGCTTCATCTTGATGAAGAAAACAGAGCAACCCTGATGTATCAAGTAACACAATTATACCCTATAAATTATTATCATAAGCCTTAGCCAGATCAGCATCAATGCCTTCATTATCTATACCTGTAGCGTAACCGAGACTAATTACACCAGCATAGCCAAGCAAACGCTGACGTGCTTCCTCACTATCAGATTGAGGACTAACTAACAAGCTATATTGACGATTTAGAGAAGTTGCAACTAATTCGGCTACTGAAACTCCCACTGCTGTAGCTTGTTGTTGCAAAACTTTATAAACGTCATCATTCAGTTCCAAGGTTAATACTTTACTCACGATTTTTAAGCTACCTTAAATAACGTTCTAGTAATTATAGCTTTTTTCTCCATGAGAACTCAGAAAAATAACGCATAATTAACCATTAACCAGACAGAGAAAAAACACAATGAACAAACAACCCCTCTGCATCGGAGTCTTAGGTTTTGGTAGACTTGGCCAAGCATCCGCAAAACTCCTATCCAGCAAACGCGAAATGATCCTCGTAGCAGTGCGATCGCTCATAGGTTGGATTGACCAAGTGTGATAGCGAAGCGCTCCGCAGGAATCGCTTGTAGGTTGGATTGATAAAGTGCGATAGCGAACGCATTGCGTCCCGGAGGGAACTAGCGCGACCTAGGAATCGCTTGTAGGTGGATTGATAAGGTGCGATAGCGTTCGCATTGCGTCCCGGAGGGAACTAGCGCGACCTAGGAATCGCTCAAATTAGACTTATAAAGCAAGATCGTTTATAATATACTGAATAGACAACATTAGACAACCATTCCAGCATAGGAGCTATCTATGTTGTTACAAGAACTTAAAGAACAGATATTCAAAAGAGGTAAATAGTTATGCAAAGTATGAGAGTGCGATCGCTAATTGGTAAAAATGGACTTTTACAAATTCAATTACCCGAAACAACAGAAGGAACGGAATTAGATATTATTCTTGTTTATGAATCAGCATCACCAACAAAAACAACAACAAAATTGAGTGATTTTTATGGTTGTATTCAAGATGAAACATTTATCAGACATCCACAGCCAGAACAAGCAGAAAGAGAGCTATTTTGATGATTTATCTGCTAGACACTAATGCCTGTATTATTTATCTCAAGGGCAAAAACTTTCATTTAAAACAAAAGCTGGATAATATCCCACTTTCAGAAATTGCTGTTTGTTCAGTTGTGAAGGGTGAATTATTTTACGGATCAATTCGTAGTGCTAACCCAGAGCGTAATCTGACGTTACAGCAAGGATTTTTGAGTCAATTTGTGTCTTTGCCATTTGATGACCAGTCTGCTAGAATTTTCGGAGAGATTCGCGCCTAACTTGCTGCTAATGGAACACCTATTGGAGCTTACGATTTACAAATTGCTGCTATTGCTTTAGCGAATAATTTGATCTTAGTTACCCATAATACTAAAGAATTTTCACGCATTCCCCAACTACAATTGGAAGACTGGGAAATAGATATTTTGTAATCTTTTAACTGTAAGCATTACAGCTATCAGTGCGATAGCGAAGCACTCCGCAGGAATCGCCAATTGATTTTAAGTTTAATCAGCGAACTGACAAGTCAGCGCTTACGCGATCGCCTTGCGTTAGTAAGTGCGATAATTGAGTCATTGTAAAATCAGCCAACTTTCGGTTAATTAATTAGTTTCTTCTCTCAGTTACTCGTTGATCATTCCGAGTCACGTCTAATTCTTCACGACGAATAGTATCTTCCGCTTCAACTGTATCCTGTTCAACTATTTTCTTGATTTTTACTCCTCCTTCACCTAAATCAGCTTCAGTTAGTGATACAGTTTTAATACCCGTCTCTGCACTGGCGTGTTCAATGACTATGCGTTCTTTCTGAACAGGTACAGAAACTGTTACCATCTCAGTATATAGTTGCTTACTAATAGTTACTTCTCCTGTCTTCACACGAGATTTATTAGCTACTAAACGTTCTTCATATAGTTTCAGGTTTTGGTGATCCTGCTCATTCACATTGTAAAGATTTGGTTCTTCCTCATACCTATATGTATTCCGTTCAACAGGAACAGCAGGAGTAACTATTGTGCGCTCATGAGAAACTAGTGGAGAATCTACAGCTATCGGTGACTCTAGCGGTGTTGATGACTCTAAAGGTTCTTGTGCTATTGCTGGACGATAAACACCCCGCACCCGTTCCTCATAGTCGTAATCAATTTCTTGCAGATCTTTAAAATCTGGTAAATTTTCTACCTGCTGCTTTGTCAGCTTATTCGCGTACACCCGACGTTTATCATAGTCAATTCGGGAACGTCCAATTGGTAACAATACTTGTCTACCAAAAAACCAAAACCCTGTGTCCACAACTAAATAACGCAAACGCCCTGAATCATCTACTAATATGTATTTAATAGTGCCAACTTTATCATCATCTATGTCTGAATAGACATCAAAATGCTTAATCTTTTCAACTTCACTGTCATCCAACCCTGGACTATCATAGTTAGAGTCAGGAGTAAAGTCTTCAATTTTGTATAAAGCCATATTCATTTAGCTCCAAACAGCTATACTTATAATTTTAAAAATAAAATTTTTTACTTCTTCTTTCTAAAGAAGGATATTAATATCAATAAATCTTGCTGTTCTGGTGGAAATGTATTATCAGGATATCCAGCTACAATTACGAAGTTGATATGTTTTTAAATGGGCCAAACAGGGAATGATTAGCTAGAATGATCAGACAACAGGCGGAACAAGCTTTATAATTGTGAGTTTGCGCCGTCCGATGATAGAATCAATCAGCCCAACGCACAATTGGCGTAACTCAAGCCAGAGGCGCGGATACTCAAGTTTTGAGTATTAAGTTAGGTAACAGGGAACAGGGAACAGGAAAAAAGTTTACCAATGACAACTGACAACTGACAACTGACAAATTTCTGTTAAAAATAGACATATACATAAACCAGATTCGAGATTGCCTACGGCACGCTACGCGAACAGGAAGACCTATAGAATGACTTCAGAACAAATAGTTAGACGTTCAGATATATTAAACACTCAGGTAATCACCCGCGACAACGGTAAGCGGTTAGGTATCGTGAGTCAAATTTGGGTTGATGTTGATCAAAGAGAGGTTGTGGCACTAAGTTTGCGAGACAGCCTGATCTCTATTTCTAGTTTGCCTCGCAATATGTATCTCAACACCATCAACCAAATCGGTGATGTCATCTTAGTTGATAACGAGGATGTCATCGAAGATGTAGAAGTGGAGATTCTCAGTAACCTGATGAACTGGGAAGTAATCACCGAAACAGGTGAAGTTTTAGGCAAAGTAAGAGGCTTTAAATTTAATGGCGAAACGGGTAAAATATACTCTATCGTCATTGCCTCCTTGGGATTACCCCAAATCCCCGACCAGTTTTTGAGTACCTATGAACTATCCATTGATGAAGTAGTCAGCACCGGACCTAGTCGGTTAATTGTGTTTGAAGGTGCTGAAGAAAGAGTAAACCAGTTAACTGTGGGCGTTTTAGAACGGCTGGGAATCGGTAAAGCCCCTTGGGAAAGAGATGCAGAAGAAGAATTTGGCTATAGCGCCCCTCGGACAGTTGCACCCAGTAATCAATTACCTAGTGGTGTTCCTCTCCAACCACCTCGTCCCAAAGTCCGCATTCCTGAACCCATAGCCCAAGAAGAGGAATGGACGGAAGACTATGTAGAAGAAGAAAGACCCCAGCGTCAGGTGATGAAAGCCCGTTCCTACGAGTCAATTCAGTATGAAGAAGACGAAGAAGATAACTGGAGTGATGCAACGGTAAGAGATAGTTATCAGGAAGCCCCCAGAGCGGAAGCCAAACCTGCCAAAAAGACCTACGCTGACCAGTATGATGACTATGATGATGATCTAGACGGTGATGCCTGGGATGATGCACCAAAGCCTGTAAATATTCCCAAAAAGGTTAAGGAACGACAAGTGGAATACGAAGAAGAAGGCGGATATTAAGTTTTGTAAACTCCCTCTACTATAAGTAGCTACGGTGTACACACAAGTTATCGAATCACCATTATTCCTCAAATTACCCCACCTTAACCCTCCCCGATGCTTTGGGGAGGGAACTAATTTTTCCGGTTTCCCCCCAAAGCATCGGCTACCGTGTACACACATCCTTACCCAAAGCCAGTTTTCCACAACGAGAAAGAATTTATTAATTGGTGCAACACCAACTAAACGAGAGATTTGCTTCAATACCTCAGCCAAATTATGAACGGTGAGATGATACAGCACTTCCTGATGTTATGAGGTACAAAGTTTCATCGCCAATCCTGTAGGGGCGCAGGGTCTGCGCCCTTAATTATGTTTAATTCTGATTAGTCCATCTTCATTAGGGATATTTTTAGGCTGGTTAGTTTATCAAATATTTCCAATATTTGCAAATCGCTAAACCTGCATTTAGATATTCTTCTTCTGTGATAATTCCCTCTTTAAATATTTCTTTTAAAGTCCTGGGAGAAGGTGGTTTTGGAATTACGTATCAAGCACAACATACACTTTTAAAGTCACGGCTACACAGGCAAAACCCGCCTGCGCGGGTTTGAAAACCTTGATTTTCCGTGAGTCCGCGCAGGCGGACTTTGTTTGTATAGCCGCGATTTCTAATCGCCAGGGCTTGGTGCTGTGCAAAAATGAACATAATTATATTTTAGGCATTTGTAACCTATGGTTTGGCAAAAGGGGTATAAATTACAGGGTGGAAGATACGTTATTGAAAAAGTCCTGGGAGAAGGTGGTTTTGGAATTACGTATCAAGCACAACATACACTTTTAAAGCAGTGGGTAGTTATAAAAACGCCGAATGAAATCCTAAAAAATGATTCTGAATATCCCAATTATGTAAAAAGATTTATTCAAGAAGGACGCAAATTAGCACAACTTTCTCAACAACCACACCCGAATATTGTTCGTGTAACAGAATTATTTGAAGATAGTAAAACATATTGTTTAGTAATGGACTTTGTACCGGGTGAAAGTTTATTTAATTTAGTCCAAAAACAGGGAGCATTACCAGAATTAGAAGCAGTAGGATATATAAAACAAATTGGAGAGGCTTTAATTTTTGTTCATCATCAGGGTTTAGTTCATCGGGATGCACACCCTGGTAATATTATGGTACAAAAAAATGGTAAAGCTGTTTTAATTGACTTTGGTATTGCTGGGGAAATAATGCCCCAAGATGGATATTTTACTTCTCATCATCCCGCTAATATTGCCTTTGCACCCTATGAACAAATGGGAGGTAATAGACAAGTAACGATTGATGTTTATACTCTTGCTGCTTCTTTATATTATGCAGTTACAGGTAAACGTCCTGAAAGTTCGCTGGATAGAAAGTTATATAATAAGCCTTTAATTCCTCCTAATAAATATATTGTTGGTATTAGTAATGAGTTGAATCTGGCAATACTCAAAGGAATGAATTTAGAAGCAGAAAATCGTCCCCAATCTATGAGACAATGGTTAAAGTTATTGCCTGATTTTAGTAATCAGGTTTATCAGGTTAGTCAGAAAATAGAACATCAAACAATTAAGACTGAGAAAACATTTCCTGTTATTGTAGGTGCTAATAATTCTCTAAAAGCAAGGGTTAAAATAAATAATATTCCTTGTTTACAATTAGGATGTATTGGTTTTTACCATTTAGTTTGTGGCTTTTTATTTGGATCATTTTCGACTAATCCTAAGAATGACTTAGCAAAACTGATAATTACTATAATTATTTTTCCTAGTATGGTATCTGGTGGTTCTCAATATGATGCTGACAAAACTGTGCGTTTAGTTGTTATTTTTGGACTTGTTTCCATATGGGGTGTTTGTCCGGTTTCCTTTTCGTCTAATCTTCATCATATTTTCTCAGAATCGATTTTGACAGGTATGTTCTTCAGTTTTCCTACGGGTTTGTTTGTACCTTTATCTTGGCTAATGACTAAACACTACGGTTGGTCGTCAGCTTTGCCTATACCTATATCATTAGCAATATTTCTATTATTTACTGTAGTCGCAGCTAGTCAGAGTTGGACTACTGTTTTTGCCTATATTGGGGTTTGTATTTTTAATATTCTACTTTCCTTAATTTATATTTATGCAAATGAAGAGTTAGCCAAATCTTTCAGAAAATGGCATCAATTTTTAATCATACTTGCCACATCTTGGTTAAGCATATTTTTAGGCTGGTTACTTTATCAATTCTTCCCAATATTTGCAAATGGCTAAACCTGCATTTAGATCCCCGACTTCTTTGATAAATTATCATTATTTACAAAAGATTAAATTAAGAAGTCGGGGATCTTTCCTTTGTGTTATAATACAAATCGAATATTGCTAACTTTATTAGTAACCTATCGCAATGACAAATAAAACCATGAAAAACAAAGAATTTTATGTAGTAATTGAAAGAGATGAAGATGGTATGTATATTGGTGAAGTTCCTCAACTAAAAGCCTGTTATAGTCAAGGAGAAACTATTGATGAATTAATGAAAAATATTAAAGAAGTTATTGAAATGTGTTTGGAAGAATTAGAAGAGGAATTAACAACAGAATTTATCGGTGTGCAAAAAGTAGTATTATCATGACTAAATTACCAACAATTACAGGAGAAGAACTGATTGCTGCATTAGAAAAAGCAGGTTTTTATATAGTCAGACAAAAGGGAAGTCATGTAAGAATGAAACATGAAGATAATCGAGTTGTTTCTATTCCTTCTCATAGTGGTAAAACTATCGGCAAAGGTTTATTAGTAAAAATAATTCGAGATGCAGATTTAACTAAAGATGAACTGATAGAGCTTTTAAATTAGGGATCTACCGTTCCTTTTATGTAAAATAATATTTATTGTAGGTTGGGTAGAACGAAGTGAAACCCAACATTTACGGTAGTATAGCAAAGTGTGTTGGGTTTCGTTCCTCAACCCAACCTACTGAATATTAATAAGTCAAAATTAAAAATTGACAAACTTTTGTTATTAACTCCGTTTTATCAATCATTTCCTTTAATTGAAATTGATTATAGTATATAATAGAACAATTAAAACTGCGAGGTGAATTTATGGTAACTTTAGCACCTACTCACAGCGACACTCACACCAGTAGCGTTATCCTCCATAATATTTCTTGGAATACTTTTGAACGAATTTTATTAGAAACTGGTGGCGATCGCCATAACAGGTTTACTTATAATCAGGGAATCTTAGAAATTATGACTCCATTAATGCCCCATGAACATAATAAAAGATTGATAGAAAAAATAATTGATACTTTAGTTGAAGAGTTAAATCTCAATGTCAAAAGCACTGGTTCATTAACTTGTAAAAGAGAAGATTTAGCTAGAGGTGTAGAACCTGATTCTAGTTTCTATATTCAAAATGAACCAATCATGAGAAATAAAACCAGTTTAGATTTAACTCAAGATCCCCCACCTGATTTAGTAATAGAAGTTGATTATGCTAGTTCTTCTATTGATAAATTACCGATTTATTTAGCTTTAGGTGTTCCTGAAGTTTGGCGTTATGAAGAACCTGTGATGCAAATTTATAGTTTATCTGAGGATAAATATATTTCTTGCAATGGTTCACCAACCTTTGCGAATTTACCTTTAAATACAGAAATCCCTCAGTTTTTAGCTTCTAGTTTACAAGTGGGTGAAGTGTCAATGATTAAGAATTTTCGGAGTTGGTTAAAAACACAAATTTCCTGATTAAATTAAGAAGTCGGAAATCTGGGTATTATGTTTTTTAAGGTTGAGTTATACCCAACACGGCTTATTTGTTTGGCTGACAGACCCACCCTAAAATGAATTATGGCTTACGCCACGCTACGCTATCAGGGCTAATAGCTAAAGTTTACTAAAGTAAACTAAACAAGTTCAAAAATTTTCTAGTTCTTTTAGTCATCTTCAGATGACTTCTGCTATGAGACTGGGAATTCATTCCTAGTCGGGTTATGGATTTTACGTTAAGTTGACACCATTAAGCATTGCTAAACCCCTACCAATCTAGGGTTTTCGTGATTTTACTTTCATTCCATGTCTCAACCGTTTTGAGTTACTTATTGCTCGGCTTTTATTGCTCAGGGGGTACAATAATATGATTTAATGGTAAAAAGGCAACTTCTCGATTAAACAGAATTTTGAATTATTATGGATATTTCACCTAATCAATCATCAACTCAATTTTTATCTTCGGAAGAATCCGCTCAAGTTGACGCGGCCTTGTTGTCTTCTCCTGAGAAGTTTTTAACTAGACTGACAATTTCTTCTTTGCGGATTTTACAACATATTGCTAAGGAATATGATGTTTCTATTGAGGAATTGACGACAAAGCAAATTATTACTTGGTTTGAAATTGATGCGAAAGTTAGAAGAGAGAAGGGAATTGAGGAAGCGTTTTTGAAGTGGTAGTAAATAATCCGTCATTCATAGACTGCCAGCTTTTTGATTGCAATGCCTTGAAACAAGCGGGATAACTACTAGAATTAGCGAAAGCAGACTAATTCTATTAATCTGTCCATTGCTTGCTTGTCTATTTGTTGCGTCGCAGTTTCAGACTCTTTAACCTGCTCTTGCTGAGAAATTAGAGCAATATATTCATCAAAATTGACTCCTCTGTTTTCAATTCTTTGACGTAATTCAGGCTCGTCCATTAGTATAAGCAGAAAATCTTTAAGAACAAGCTTTGTATTCCATTGTCTAGCAGCCCATACTTCATCGGCTTCTTCTTTCCCAAAAGTACCCACAAATTGGTTATAGAATTCATGATCACTAATCTCTTGATCATGAGTAAGTCCAGCATGAGCATATTTCAAATCATCTTTCATTTCATCAAGTAAAGGTTCAAGCTCATTCTGGATTAAACTTTTATCATCTGGTTTGGAAGTATTTTCAACCTTACCCAAGACTTGAGAAGTATATGTTAGCTTTTCCAAGAACTCAAGTAATTTTCTCTCGGATACTTTTATCTCTTCCGTTTGTCTAATGTTATTCCAATCAATAACTGCAACCCAAATATTCTCTTCTTCAGAATATTTCACTATTCCATCTACTTCTAAGTCTTCGCTATAAAAAGTCAGTGATTGACCATCTTTTAATTCAATTTTTTGCCTGGCTAAATCATCAATAGTACCAATACAATTTAAACGAAGACAATCCTGTTCATCAGCGTTATTAAAATCAGCAAAAACTCTCAATCTATTACCTACAAGTTTTTGTTGGTTATTATCTTCCGGCGATTTTAAAGAATGTGCTGGTGTGTTCATAGATAACCTCCATGACTATTGTTGCTTTGGTTTAGGTATTGTAGGTGTTAGAAGATTACTGATTTGTTCTGGAGTTAAACCAGTTAGTGTTGCATGATAACCTCTTCCAGAAGTTCTAATTACATCACCACATGCTTTACGAACTTCTCCCACTGTTGTAACACCTATTTGCCCATGAGGAATTACTTTTACTAATTCCTCTATTGATAATCCTACCTCACATTGTATGGAAATTCCTATTATTCCACTGGGATGAGTACCTATTCCCATTTGGATATCTTCTGGACGGTTGCGGCCTCCTCGCACTACTAAGGCTTCATCTGGTATTTTTTCCACAGGCTTAAACTTGAAAAATCATGTACCTTAGACTTAGAAAAGATAGAATAACATATATTTCGTGTATCAACTAATTTTGTATAAAAGTTGAAATAACAATATGGCAATCTCTGATACCCTGCAAGAATCAAAGCTTTCGCGTCTAGGTCCTTGGTTGAGTAGTTTCCGTGGCGATTTGACGGGAGGATTAACAGCAGCAGTAGTAGCATTACCTTTGGCTTTAGCTTTTGCTGTAGCCAGTGGAGTCGAACCAAAAGCGGGACTCTATACTGCTATTGTTGCGGGAATTGTGGCGGCCATTTTTGGTGGTTCTCCAGTCCAGATTACCGGACCAACGGGGGCAATGGCCGTGGTTTTGGTGGGAATTGTTGCTAAATACGGGATTGAGAAAGTTTGGATTGCGGGGGTAATGGCGGGAATTATCCAAATTGCTTTGGGTGTGGCCAAACTCGGACAGCTAGTGAAGTTTATTCCCTACCCAGTGACAGCAGGTTTTACTAATGGGATTGCTGTCATTATTTTTTGTGGTCAATTAAATAATTTCTTTGGGTTAAAATTACCCCGAAGTGAACATTTTTTGCCGGGAGTTTGGCAAAGTTTAACTCATGTAGAAGCTTTAAATTGGGCAGCAGTGGCACTGGCAATTGTGGTAATTGTCACTACAGTTTTGTGGCCAAAAATTAATAATACCATACCCAGTTCTTTGGTGGGGTTGGTGTTAGCGACGGGAATAGCTACTTATTTCCATCTGAATGTTCCCACAATTGGCGCAATTCCCCAATCTTTACCCATGCCCCAAGGGATTCCCCACTGGAATGATTTTAGTGTAATTCGAGAACTAATTAATCCAGCTTTGGCTTTAGCCGCATTGGGAAGTATAGAATCTTTATTATCAGCGGTGGTGGCTGATGGGATGACGGTCAGTGAGAAACATAATAGCGATCGCGAATTAATTGGTCAAGGGTTAGCAAATATCATTGTCCCATTTTTTGGTGGTATTCCTGCCACGGGGGCGATCGCGCGAACTGCTGTTAATGTCCGTTCTGGTGGCAAAACCCGACTTTCTGGAGTAATTCACGGCGTGGCATTAGCCATTATTGTTCTCACCTTAGCACCCTTAGCTGCCCAAGTTCCCCTAGCCGCATTGGCAGGAATTCTCATGGTGGTGAGTGTGCGAATGATTGAATGGGAAGCCATTGGCTTGTTAATGCGGGCTACCTATTCTGACTTTGCGGTGATGATTTTGACTTGGTTGGTGACAATCTTATTTGACTTAGTTCTCGCGGTGGAGGTAGGATTAATTGCTGCCGGTGCTTTGTTCATCAAACGCATGAGCGATTTGAGTTTGGTGAAGATTCCCGAAACCGAAGTATTCCCCCCCGGAACTTCGCTAGAATTAGGGAAAGAAATTGCTGTTTATCGAGTAGATGGTCCGGTATTTTTTGGGGCTGCGGAGAGATTTGCTACCTTTATTCGAGATGAACCAGAGGTAAAATACTTAATTCTGCGGTTGCGGTTTGTGCCAAATATGGATACAACTGGGTTAGTGGCTTTAGAGGATATTTACCACGACTTAGAACGCCATAATTGTCGTTTAATTCTCACAGGTTTACAACCGGAAGTTAAACAACTGCTAGAACGTTCGGGATTATTAAAAACTATTGGTTTGTCCAATTGTTTTGAAACAACCACAGATGCTATTTATTCTATCTCTCCTCAAATTATAGAATATTCGCAACCAGGGGCAATTGATTTGAAATCACAAGAATTAATGGAATTAAATGACTAACTCAGAGGGAACAGGGAACGGGCGACAGGGAACAGGAAAAACTCATGTTTAAAAACATGAGATTGAAATAATGACACTGTTTTTTTCGTGCTACGCATCTTTTAAAAACATCCTTTTTTTGACTGAGCTTTAAACTCAGAACTAAAGTTTCTTATTTGTTCCCTGTTCCCTGTTCCCTGTTCCCTGTTCCCTGTTAAGAGTTCCCTTCTTTTGTAAAACATGAATAAAAATATCAATCAATGTCTTTGCTGTTCTAGTCGTCGCCATTTTCTTAGATCTTTCCTGCCCGCAGCAGTGGCATTTACTGTTCTGCAATCAGCGACACCAGCAAAAGCCACAGTCAATCAATCCCAAGCTTTAGTTCTGAGTTGTATTGACTTCCGGTTTTTGACAGCAGAACAGTCTTTTTTAAGGAATAAAAATCTCACAGATAAATATGATTTAACAGCTTTAGCTGGTGCTTCATTAGCTTTAACCGGATTTCCCCACAAATCTGATGCTGAAGCATTTTGGGATCAGTTAGATATATCCTATAAACTCCATCATATCAACACAGTTATTATTATTGATCATCAAGATTGTGGGGCTTATGCAATGATGATTGATCCTAATTTAAGCAAAGATACAGAACGAGAGTTGCAAGTACATACAGATTATTTAAATCAAGCTTATTCATCAATTTGCGATCGCTATCCTGATCTTAAAGTTGAACTGTATTTTGCAACTCTCAATCAAGGAGAATTCCAACAAATTTTACCAAAACTTTAAAAATGGAACATCTTTAATCCTTTCAATCAAGAATTGTAATTATTAGTTCTAGAGGTGGTACGTGCGCCGGCAACTGCTCCTACTAAAGCAGTAAGTAAACCTAATAAAGAACCAAAAACATAAAACCACAAAGTTCTCGAAGTAGCAGCAGCAACATCACGAGTTTGTTCAGCAGTTAAGATCGGTGCATTTGGTGCTATGACATTACCTTGTTCCTGTAGTTGATTAATAACTTGTGCTGCATTATAAGCCACTACCCCAAAAGCACCCCAGACTCCATTTGCTAATAGAAAAGAGCTAAGTGCTAAAGTTGTTGCCCAAAGAATTGCCCCGTTGAGTATTGCTGTATCTCGGTGCATGGGTCCACAAGCACGGGTAGTGATCCAAGCACCAATAAATAGGGATAGTAATAATGCAATTGTTGACCAAATTCCGACATTACTAATAATAGTAGGGGCAACTGTTCTTGGTGCTAAGGATTCAGCAATTCTCCCTGCACCAAGGGCGCTAAAAAATGAACTCAATATTAATTGAGTTGCTAAAGCCACTAACACACCGGAAACTATTGGACCCCAGCGCACTCTGTCCCGATATTCAGTGACTCTACTAGCTATCAAAGATTCAGAAGGACTTATTTCTTCACCAACTCGATTTACGTATGACATAGCTATTTTCTCCCTTGCTATTGCGGCAAAGTTGCTGATGTTTTCGATTTTTGATATTTTTCCTGAAAAATCTTTGGTTTTGGATTTTTTCTTATAGCAGTTATCTTTAGGGTGCAATACAATCGAGTGCGGGAAACCCCCTACAGGCTTTAGGATTTGCTGACTGTATCTCACCAAGAGTGCATACCGCTATAAGTAATTGGACAAAAATATTTACAGTCATTGCGAGGGAAGGGAAGCAATCACAACCCTTGGAATTGCTTCATTTCACTTCGTTCCCTATGGCTAACGCTACGCTAACACAATGACATTGTGTAATTAATTCTGTCTCACTACTTATCAAATCTTTTTTATGCCCATGTTTAAAATTAAATCGCTAATTATAATTCTCAATCTCTATCAACAGAAAGAGTTGTTTACCCTTTCTTTAGTTATAAATTGGCTAGATGAAAAATGTTTAAAAATGGCAAAGTTATCAAAATATTAACGAATTTTGACGGCTGTTCCTGTGGCTGTAATTACTAATAAAACACCAGATTGATCAACGTTAATTGTCCCAGTATCAACAGCAATACCGACAACAGCATCTGCGCCTAAACGTTGCGCTCTTTGTTCTAATTCCTCCATTGCTTTCCGCTGCCCTTCTTCAAAGAGACGTTCATAGCTGCCAGTGCGTCCACCAACAATATCCCGAATACTCGCTAAAAAATCCCGGAGAAAATTGCTACCATAGACAACTTCTGCTGTAACAATACCTAAGTAGGATTGAATTACAGCACCTTGAATCACATCAGTAGTAGTTAAAAGCATACATTTATGGAGAAATTAGATGACTATTACCAAATTCAGGGAGAACCCTCGTTCCACGCTCCATTATACCTGCAATTTTGTGTAATTTATCAGTATTGGTTGGCGAAAGGATTAATTTATGGCTATAGTTATGAAGATGTCAAGTAATTTTAATAAATTATTAATATTCTATAAATG
>NZ_JADEWA010000483.1:0-4066 GCF_015207865.1 Dolichospermum sp. LEGE 00246 | reverse complement strand
GGTGTACTTAATCCCAGATTTTTAAATCCAGTTATTCAACTTTTAGATCGTTGGAAAAATAAAAAACCTGATGGAGAAAATCAGCTAATTGATATTTTTATAATTAAACGCTATCCGGTGAAACCATTATTAGGAGAATTAGTTTTTTTAGGGTTGCGGGCTGCTGGATTTATATTAACTATAATGGCGTTAACTTCTGTAAATTGGGAGCAAATACCCTTATTAGTGGGAGCTTTTAGTTGTGCTTGGGTATTGGGGTTAATTGTTCCTGGTGCGCCTGGTGGCTTGGGCGTGTTTGAAACTACAGCGATGTTACTGTTACAATATCATTTTCCGGCGGCTTTGGTGATTAGTGCGATCGCACTTTATCGTCTCATTAGTATCTTAGCAGAAACCACAGGAGCAGCCATAGCTTCCTTACATCAAAGAATTAACCATAAAAAAATTCCTTCTTAACAACCTTTCTCCTTGTCCTCTGTGTCCTCTGTGCCTCTGTGGTTCGATAAAATATCTTTAAACCGCAGACGCACAGAGTGAAAAAGATATTAATCTCCAGTAATAGAAAGTTCACTCACCCAAACCCTGGGAGCAACTCCTGCTGGTGTTAATTCCACCTCTTTTTCGACATAAACAATTGATTTCAAAAGTTCCAAGAAATCCCCAGCTACCGTTGCAGACTCAATACTAGTTTTCTCACCTTTGTTAACTAACCAACCATCAAAAGGCAAAGAAAAAGAACCTTGTAAAGCCTTAACACCCGCATGGAGAGCTTGTAAATCATCAATTAAAATCACATTTTCCGCAGTTTCTAGACTCAATTCTTTTTCAGGTGTACCCGCTGCGAAAACGTGATAAAAATTGGGACTAACGCTAACTTTTGCGCCAATACTAGCATTACCTGTAGGTTGAGAATTTAACCGTTTAGCAGTTCCCGCACTATGCAAAAAGCTAGTTAAAATGCCCTTTTCTATTAACTTAATTTGCCGGGTAGGAGTACCCTCACCATCAAAACTTTCTGCACCAATATTAGCAGGGTGTAAAGCATCATCATAAACTGAAAGTAAAGGTGAAGCTAGTTCTTTACCAATATCATCAGTTTTCGATAAACTTTGATTATCCAGAATACTTTGGGCGTTAAATAAATTGGAAAAAGCACCTAACAAACTTAAAAAAGCTTCAGGAGAAAAAACTACTTGATACTTACCAGTTTTAATTTTTTCATAATGCAAATGACTGATAGTTTTCTGGGCAGTTTCCTTGATACAACCAGCAATATCTAAATCAGCGACACTTTCCTTAACTCGATAAGCACTACCACTGCGGGGTTTCTTACCTTCCTCTTCAGTTTTGCTGTACAAATAAATAGAAGCTAAGGAATGAGATTCAGTTCTCACAGCACCATCACTATTGAGATAAAATCTGTCAATATCCCTTTGTGCTAACCCATTATAAGGCACACTTGTAATAGCAGGATGGGTTGCTAGTAATTCTTTTTCTGCCACTAATAGCTTTTCTATCAGTTCAGAAACAGGTGCTTGCAGTGCCTTTTCTTGGTGTTTATTAGGGATAGGAATAGTGGCTTCTGGACTAAAATCAGGAACATTTTCTTTCACACCAAAAAAACTCGCTTCATAAGCAGTTTTCAAGGCTAATTCTAATCCTTTAGCATCTACATCTGTGGTGCTAGTAACACCCATTGTATTTTCTTCATTCCAAACCCGAACTGTTACCCCAGAACGATTGGAAGCTTTAACTTGTTTAGGTTCACCTTGGTCAACTTGAACACTGGTATCATCTACAGTTGAGCCGTAAATATCAAACTTTTTAATGCCAAGTTTGGCAGCATTTTCTTGAGCGGACGTGGCGATTTCTTGTATTTTTGTCATGATGAATTAATTTCTAAATTTTGAACGCAGACGAACGCAGATAAACGCAGATAATATAGCTTATCTGTTTTTATCTCAATACAGTTTAGTTAAAAATTTTTTCTTCTCTCTGTGTCCTCTGTGTCTCTGTGGTTCGTTTAAAAAATGACTTTCACAAAGAGTTCTAGATTTAACTAAACCGTATTGGTTTTTATCTGCCGCCGACAGTGATGGAATCAACCTTAATATGGGGTTGTCCAACTGTGGTGTAAATGCTACCGCTAACTGAACCACAGAAGCCGGGAGCTAATTCTAAATCTTGAGAACATAGGGAGATTTTATTCATGATTTCCTTAGCTTCACCGATGAGAGTAGCACCTTTTAATGGTTTGGTAATTTTGCCATTTTCTATTAAGTAAGCTTCGTCAACGCTAAAGTTAAATTGACCTGTTGCGCCGACACTGCCGCCACCCATTTTCTTACAGTAAATGCCTTTATCAACGGAGGCAAATAGGTCTTCTGTTGTGTGTTCACCACAATCAATATATGTATTTCGCATCCGACTAGCGGCAGCAAATGTATAATTTTGACGGCGGCCACTACCTGTTCTGGGGTGTCCAGTCCGCACTGAACCGGTTCTATCAGCTAGGAAGTTTTTGAGAATGCCTTTTTCAATTAATAATGTTCTTTGAGCGGGCATTCCTTCATCGTCCATATCAATTGTTCCAAAGGCGTTATCAGTGCGTCCTTCATCCCAAGCAGTCAGGCTTTCATGGGCGATTTTCTCACCTTTTTTATCGGCAAATGGTGTGGTTTTGTGTTCAATTTGAGTGGTTTCTAAAAGGTGTCCACAGGCTTCATGGAAAATTACACCACCAAAATGATTAGCCATAATAATCGGGTAAGTTCCTGATTCTACGTAATCTGCATAAAGCATTTTACCGGCTGATTCGGCGATTTGTTCGGAGGCTTGTTGATAATCCCAGGTTCTCAGGAAGTTAGCGTCACTGGTGTTACCAGCCCTGTCAGCAATAGAGGAACGGTTAGCACCGTCAGCACAAAGCAGGTTAAACCCAACGGATTGGGTGAGGCGAATATCACGGGCAAATGTACCGTCACTGGCAGCAACTAATACTTCTTGCCAATCACGGAAGTAGGAAGCGCGGCGAGATTGGACGTGGGTAGCTTTTTTGTTAAGTTGGGCTGTACCATCAAGCAGGACTTCTCCCATTTCGCGGATAGAACTACATAAGGGCAGCCAACCGTCTTTACCGCGTTTTGTGGCGTAGTCTCTGAGTAATTCTAGGTTGATTTCAGGGATGAAAGCACTTGGACCTGGTAATTGTAGTCCTAAAATAGAAAGAGCTTTTTCTAAAGCAGCTTTTAAACCGGCAAATGTGAGGTTATTGGTGCTAACGTAGCAGTCAGCTTTGCCGCGAAATACCCGCACTCCCGCACCAGTAGCTAAACTGGGGGAAATGCTGGTAATGGTATCTTCCTCGGCTAAACAACTGATGTAGTTGCGGCGTTCTAGGAAGTATTCTACAAAATCTGCTCCGGCAGCGCGTCCTAGTCCTAAAAGGGTTGCCAGAGGGGCTTCCCAAGTCTCATCGAAGCGTTCTGTGGTGGATAAATATTGTAAACTGGGAAGTTGATTCGAGAGAAGTAGGGTATTTGTAAGCATGAAGTGCCTCGTCTGCTGGCGTTATCAGAGATTTAACTGAAAAAAATCCTGGTGTGTTCAGTCTAACAAATCTGTGAAAGCCGTTGTTGGCAGTTAGGCTGTAGGGTTTTCCGCCATTTGCAGATGAATTTAGTTAATACTCTCACCTGGGAAAGTTTTCTCTTGTTCAGTAATAACCTTTAATCGGGTAAACTTTTTCCAATATGAGAGGCTAATTTTTCTGCCAATACCTTTACATGAGGTTCTTGAATCATGGAGTGATGATTACCAGATACTTTATAGATTTGAGATAGGGATTTTCTAGCCCAACCATAACTAGGAAATAGCAAAGAAATTAGTTTTTGGATTGGAGTTGAGTTTATGCGTCCTTGCGCTAAAAATAGGGTAATTTTTCCTTGGTATCCATCCATTATATATTGGTCTGAAGTATTATTTAGAATATATCTTGACTCAGTTATAGGATCAAGATTTTCATCAATTTTATAAAGATTTATCGGTATGATTAACTTAGTTATAT
>NZ_JADEWA010000482.1:0-4080 GCF_015207865.1 Dolichospermum sp. LEGE 00246 | reverse complement strand
TAATTATTCCTTATATTATTAATTATCAAGTTTCAGAGTAGTTGATTCTATCATTTTACAGATTACCATTAATCATTACCAGTATATCATATTCTGTCACAAGCACCTGTTTCATTAATTCTGAAAGTCACTAACCAACCTGTAGGATATTTTTCCCGCGCTTTTTTTTCAGCAATAATGTCATCAACATCAATAAAATAATCAGCACTATTGGGTTCAATTACCATAAACCAATTGTAATGATCATTTATTAATTCAGGACGAACTCGATTAAAAACAACACGCGCTTTTTCTCCACGAGCATTTCTTTCCAATTGTCTTTTAGCTAATTCTTCCGGTGGTATTGTAAATTCTGGAAAAATTCTACCTTGTTGACGACGACGAACAGATTTTGTATTAGTCATTATTTTCCCTACCTCATTTCTGTAAATTCCCAGTTATTCTTCACGTTCAATTGATCTTTTACCATTACTAAACCTCTGCAAAAATTATGCAATTGATTCAGTTCCATCTTTGATTATGGCCTGTTGAATTTGTTTTTCCCAATTTTCATCATTGGGGTTAATAGTAATCATCCGTCCTTCAGATTTGGAACGATCTACATAAGCATGAAAAGCTGCAATATCTTCTCTATGAGTGAGAATATAATGACGTAATTCTTTTAGAGTCATTGCTTGATAATTAACTAATGTCATCGTTCATCCTCCGATGGTTTATAGTCTCCGCTTGGTTTAATCTCAAACTCTAAATCTTCTCCAGCAAGTACATATAAATTACCTGTACGTTCATCTAATCTGACAAGTTCTATACTTTTGCATATCCATCCAGGTTCAATAACATTAGTTAGTCGGTAACAAATTCTGTATAGCGCTTGAGTTTGTTCGTTCGTGGGTTTTCTTTCCACTGTACCTCATTTACCTATTATAGTGGTCAGCAATAATAATGCTACCTGATACCGATACACAAAAATAGCTCATTTTAAAACCTTCTCCTCTTTGCTCCTTAGCGCCTCTGCGTGAGAAAAAAACCAAAAAAACGGTAGAGAACCGAAATCCTCCACCGTTCAATTAACAATTACAAAAACCTAACTAAGACTCAACACCAGGGGTTGATAACTCCCGTGTTTGTTGAGAACTAACTTGGACAATGCCATTTTCATCAACGTCAACAAGAGCAGTATCGCCATCTTTGATGCGTCCAGACAGAATTTCTTCCGCCAAACTATCTTCCAACAAGCGCATAATTGCCCGACGTAATGGCCTTGCACCGTAGCTAGGACTGTAACCCTCAGTGATCAAGCGATCCTTGAAGCGGTCTGTGACTTCTAAGACAATGCCTTTTTCCGTCAACCTACCAAACACTTCCTTGAGCATGATTTCGGCAATCTGGGTAACTTCGAGCTTGTTCAATTGACGGAAGACGATAATTTCATCTAACCGGTTCAGGAACTCAGGACGGAAGTAATTCTTCAGTTCCTCATTCACCAAAGAACGAATCCGGTTGTATTGAGATTCGTTAGCATCTTCAGCAAAATCGAAACCTATACCGCTACCACCTTTTTCAATGACTTTAGAACCGATGTTGGAAGTCAAAATCAGCAAGGTGTTCTTAAAGTCCACCGTACGACCTTTCGCGTCAGTTAAACGCCCATCTTCCAAAATTTGCAGGAGCATATTGAAGACATCGGGGTGGGCTTTTTCGATTTCATCGAATAACACCACAGTGTAAGGACGACGACGGACAGCTTCTGTTAACTGACCACCTTCGTTGTAACCGACATAACCTGGAGGTGAACCGATCAATTTACTGACGGTGTGACGCTCCATGTATTCGGACATATCTAAGCGAATCATGGCTTCTTCCGAACCGAAGAAGTAGGAAGCCAAGGATTTCGCCAATTCAGTTTTACCTACCCCAGTTGGACCGGAGAAGACAAAACTAGCGATCGGCCGATTCGGATTTTTTAACCCGACGCGAGCGCGACGGATGGCTCTGGAAACAGCCTTCACAGCGTCTTCTTGACCGATGAGGCGCTGATGTAAGGTGTCCTCCATGTGCAGCAACTTCTCGGACTCAGATTCGGTAAGTTTGTTCACCGGTACACCTGTCCAGGAAGCGACAATGTGAGCAATGTCTTCTTCTGTAACTACAGGTTCAACACCGTCACCACTAGCGCCGTTACTCTTGGTTTGAGCAATGGTGCGGATTTCGGCTTTGATTTCCATTTCCCGATCGCGCAATTCTCCCGCCCGATCAAAGTCCTGGGAACGGACTGCATCATCTTTTTCTTTTAAGATTTGCCGTAGTTCCTTGTCTAATTCCTTGGCTGCTGGGGGCAGTTGGGAGTTAATCAAGCGCACCCGTGAACCCGCTTCATCCATCAAGTCAATGGCTTTATCTGGCAAAAAGCGATCGCTAATATAACGATCAGACAATTTCGCCGCCGCCACCAAGGCTTCATCGGATATCTTCAGCTTGTGGTGTGCTTCATAGCGATCGCGCAAACCATATAAAATTTCTATTGTTTCATCAACAGAAGGTTCACCCACCATTACAGGCTGAAAGCGTCTTTCCAACGCTGCATCCCGTTCAATGTGCTTGCGGTACTCATCCAAAGTAGTCGCACCGATACATTGCAACTCACCCCGCGCCAAAGCTGGCTTAAGGATATTCGCTGCATCAATCGCCCCTTCGGCTGCACCTGCACCAATTAAGGTGTGAACTTCGTCAATTACCAGGATGACATTACCCGCAGAGCGGATTTCATCCATAATTTTTTTGAGACGTTCTTCAAATTCACCGCGATATTTAGTTCCTGCTACTAGCAAACCAATATCGAGTGTCACCACACGCTTATCTTCCAAGATATCGGGGATATCCTTACTAGCGATGCGTGAAGCTAAACCTTCAGCGATGGCGGTTTTACCAACACCTGGTTCACCAATCAACACGGGATTGTTTTTCGTCCGGCGACCCAAAATTTGGATAACCCGCTCAATTTCCTTGGCGCGTCCCACCACAGGATCAAGCTTGTTATCTATAGCCATTTGGGTCAGATTCGATCCAAACTCATCGAGAGTTGGGGTTTTAGTGCGACTAGAGGGGCCACCCGGCGTAACTTCCGCCGTTTCTCCCAACATCCGAATCACTTGGGTTCTCACCTTGGTCAAATCTACACCGAGGTTTTCTAGCACCCTGGCTGCGACACCTTCCCCTTCGCGGATCAGTCCCAACAGCAGATGCTCGGTACCAATGTAGTTATGCCCCAATTGGCGTGCTTCTTCCAAGGATAGTTCTAAAACCCGTTTTGCTCGTGGCGTAAACGGAATTTCTACGGCGACAAAGCCAGAACCCCGTCCTATGATTTTTTCAACTTCAATGCGAGCATCTTTGAGATTAACT
Source organism: Dolichospermum sp. LEGE 00246 (assembly GCF_015207865.1). Lineage (NCBI taxonomy): Bacteria > Bacillati > Cyanobacteriota > Cyanophyceae > Nostocales > Aphanizomenonaceae > Dolichospermum > Dolichospermum sp. LEGE 00246. The sequence goes on along the minus strand of NZ_JADEWA010000482.1, from coordinate 678 downwards.
CCCATTGATTTCAGCACCTTGGCGGCTACTCCTGTGCCTTCACCAATCAAACCCAAGAGGATCTGCTCAGTTCCGACAAAGTTGTGACCTAAACGGCGGGCCTCTTCTTGGGCCAGCATGATTACCTTAATGGCTTTTTCTGTGAAGCGTTCAAACATGGCATTTTTCCCATCACCTGCGTCGTGCCGGTATGCTGATTTTAGCACAAGCTAAAATTTTGGATATCTATATCAACAATAGTAGATATCCAATGACGATGACACAGGTTGATCGGTTAATGTGTATCTATTAATTACTTTTTCTGGGGTTTGTGTACTGAGGAGAGTGATATTACCAGCATTTCAGAGACTAAATCCAAACAATAGACTATTGATGTGGCGATTTTTGTTATTAGTCCCAAACAAACCTAAATATCATAAAGTGTGTGGCAATGTCAAATCAATTGACTTAATGATAAGTTTTTTGTATAGATAGAACCCACATTCCGCACCCTGAACTGTCACATATCAAAAAAGCCTAGCGAGTAGTACATAATAACTAAAAATCATTCGAAGGGTAAGAGGCTTAATGATAGTAAGTAGCATTAAGCTGGGCATGGAGTGAGAAAGTGGAACTTCGTAACGGGACTGAAAGAAAGAGAAAATTCGATATGATTAAAAAATTAATTGTTCACAAAAG
>NZ_JADEWA010000481.1:0-4101 GCF_015207865.1 Dolichospermum sp. LEGE 00246 | reverse complement strand
TGTGTATAAGAGACAGAGTTGGGGGAGTTGGGGAGAAATTTCTTCCTTCTGAACTCCTGATAGCGCAGCGTGGCGTTAGCCATACTCCTGAATGGGCGCAGGCCTTGCGCCCCTACTTCCTGAACTCCTACTGTAATTTTGTTACTGGTTGGCTTTTTAGAAGTGAACCTGTGGCAAGTATGATAGAGATCATCCTTTGCTGAACCGTTAGTATGGCTTATGCCACGCTTTGGGAACAGCAAGATCAAATTATTGGCTTTATTCATCACCAAAAACTCACAATATCCCCCTTGTCCATTGACAATTAGGAATGGGATGATGAGAAAAGTGGGATCACTTGATAATGAACCCAACCAGAACAAGCTAAAAAGAGTCCTAACCCGTCGTTAACAATAAGAGATTATGGCTGTTGCAACCCAATCCATCCAAGAACTTTGTATTAATTCGATCCGCTTTTTGGCTGTAGATGCCATAGAAAAATCTAAATCGGGACACCCTGGACTACCTATGGGCGCGGCTCCAATGGCTTTTGTGCTTTGGGATAGCTTCATGCGCTATAACCCCAAAAATCCTCAGTGGTTCAACCGCGATCGCTTTGTTTTATCCGCTGGTCATGGTTCAATGTTGCAGTATGCCCTACTGTACTTAACCGGCTACGATAGCGTTACCATAGACGACATCAAGCAATTTCGTCAATGGGGTGCTAAGACCCCAGGACACCCCGAAAATTTTGTTACAGCCGGTGTAGAAGTTACCACAGGTCCTTTAGGTCAAGGAATCGCCAATGCAGTGGGTTTAGCAGTAGCAGAAGCACACCTAGCTGCTAAGTTCAATAAACCAGATGCCAAGATAGTTGATCATTATACTTATGTAATTCTGGGTGATGGTTGCAACATGGAAGGGATTTCCGGTGAAGCTGCTTCCATTGCTGGACACTGGGGATTAGGTAAACTGATTGCTCTTTATGACGACAACCACATCTCCATTGATGGTTCTACAGATGTAGCTTTCACTGAAGACGTTTCCAAACGGTTTGAATCCTACGGTTGGCACGTTCTCCACGTTAAAGACGGTAACACCGATTTAGCCGGAATTGCCAAAGCGATTGAAGCTGCAAAAGCCGTCACCGATAAACCCACCATGATTAAGGTGACAACCACCATTGGTTATGGTTCTCCTAACAAACAAGATACCGCTGGTATTCACGGTGCGGCTTTGGGTCCTGAAGAAACCATCGCTACCCGCAAAAACTTAGGTTGGGAATATGATGCCTTTGTAGTTCCTGAAGATGCTCTAAATCATGCTCGCAAGGCTGTTGAACGCGGTGCCGGTTACGAATCTGAATGGAACACAGTTTATGCTGGTTACAAAGCTAAATACCCCCAAGAAGCGGCGGAATTTGACCGTTTCATTAGCGGCAAATTACCAGACGGTTGGGACAAAGTATTACCTACCTACACAACCGAAGACAAAGCATTACCCACCCGCAAACATTCAGAAAACTGCCTCAACAAACTCGGGGCTGTTTTACCAGAATTAATTGGTGGTTCTGCTGACTTAACCCACTCCAACCTCACCGAACTCAAAGGTGCTGGAGACTTCCAAAAAGGACATTTTGCCAACCGCAACATCCACTTTGGTGTGCGGGAACACGCAATGGGTGCAATCTGTAATGGTATGGCGTTGCACAACTCAGGTTTGATTCCTTACGGTGCAACCTTCCTGATCTTTACAGATTATATGCGGGCTGCTATTCGTTTGGCTGCGCTCTCTGAAGCTGGTTCAATTTGGGTCATGACTCACGACTCCATTGGTCAAGGTGAAGATGGTCCTACTCACCAACCGATTGAAACCCTTGCTTCTTTGCGTGCCATTCCTGATTTAACCGTAATTCGTCCTGCTGACGGAAATGAAACCTCAGGTGGTTACAAAGTCGCAATTGAGAAGTCTAAAGCACACGCTTCCACTTTATTGGCGTTCACTCGTCAAAACGTTCCTAACTTGGCAGGTACATCCATTGCAGGTGTCGCTAAGGGTGGATATACAATTGTTGACTGCCAAGGTACACCAGATATCATTTTGATTGGTACTGGTTCAGAAGTCAGCCTCTGTGTAAGTGCAGCAGAAAAATTAACTGCGGTCGGTAAGAAGGTTCGTGTAGTTTCTATGCCTTCTTCTACCTTGTTCGATACACAGGATGCAGCTTACAAAGAATCTGTTCTACCAAAAGCTGTTACTAAGCGTCTATCTGTAGAAGCTGCTAGTAGCTTCGGCTGGCACAAATATACAGGTAGTGAAGGTGACACCGTAAGTATTGATACTTTTGGTGCTTCTGCTCCTGGTGGTATTTGTTTGGAGAAGTTTGGCTTCACTGTTGATAATGTTTTAGCTAAAGCCAAAGCATTGTTAGGTTAAACAGTATAAGCCTCTCACCTACCCGATAGGGAGGTGATGAGATGAATACGCGTAAGTGACGAATTGCCCCTAGGGCATAGGGCTTTAAAGCTCGGTTAATGTCTTCATAGAAGAGTCGCCGAGAAGCCCACACTCACCTGTTCGCGCAAGCGTGCCGCAAGGCATAAGGGAGTGTGTGGAGTATGTCACGTTAATCTTCACGGAATATTTTTTAATTTTGTTAGGTGGGCTGAATAGGCTCACCTTTTCTATTTTCCTTTGACACTCCCGCCAAATTAATCGCTGCTTTCATACTTGTTGCGTCAGCAATGCCTTTGCCTGCAATATCAAAAGCTGTACCATGATCCGGAGAAGTCCGCACAAACGGTAAACCAATGGTAGTATTGACAGCCCGATCAAAAGCCATCAACTTCACGGGAATTAATCCTTGGTCGTGATAAAGTGCCAAGTAAGCATCAGCGGGATTTTTAACTGAAGAATTACCATACCAAGCCATACCTGGTTTTACCCACATTGTATCTGGGGGGATGGGTCCTTCTAGCTGTAAATGGGGGCGTTTTTGGCGTTCTGACTCCAGCCAGGGAATTAACCAATCTATTTCTTCTGTTCCTAGTTGTCCCATTTCACCGCTGTGGGGATTTAACCCGGCGATCGCAATTCTCCCATTTTTAATCCCCAAATCATTTTCCAAATACTCCACAAGCAAATCTAATTTCTGTGTCAACAACTGGGGTGTTAATGCCTCGGCTACTTGACGTAAAGGAATATGTGTGGTAGCAAGTAAAGTGCGAAGAGTCCAACCAGTAAAAGGCGATCGCCCCACAAACAACATCCCAAAACGCTCCACACCAGCCCTTGCGGCTAAAAGTTCCGTTTGTCCTGGATAATTGTAACCAGCAGCCTTCCAAGCAGATTTAGCGATAGGTCCGGTAACAATTCCATCAAACTCACCCGCCAAAGTTTGAGATATGGCATATTCCATATAAGCAAAACTAGCCGCACCACTAGCCGTATTCCCCACACCAATAATAATTTCACCAGCACTAGGCACATCAACTACAGACAAATTAGCAGGATTTACCAAAGCGAGGGAATTATCAATATTTTTACTGATATTTTCATAAACTTGAGTTAATAAAATTTTATTCCCCACCACCACCACATCACAATTCTGAGTAACTTCAGGATCAGCCAAAGCCTTCAAAACTACCTCAGAACCAATACCCGCCGGATCTCCCACTGTCAGCACCAAACGCGGACGTTTATCTTGATTAATCATGATCTTGTATCCCTGCCCATCGTCGTCTATCCCCGAATATCATCCCTAAATTGGTTTAGAATTATTGATAGAGGTTTAATCTCAATAATTCTGATAGACCCAGTTTATCTGAATCCTCAAAGTTGAAAATAAGATTTGAGCCTTCAAATCAAATTCAGCGGTCTGAAAAACAAGAAACATAAATCAACAATCCACAAAGGAGCATTACAGCAAATGGGCAGCGAAATATTAAATGCAGCTATGCTATCTTTCGGTCTAATCCTCGTAGGTTGGGCAATCGGTGCTTTGTTACTCAAAATTCAAGGCGCAGAAGAGTAGAACAGCAGCAGGGGACACAGGGGAAGTAGGGGACACAGGGGAAGTAGGGGACACAGGGGAAGTAGGGGAAGTAGGGGAAGTAGGGGAAG
>NZ_JADEWA010000480.1:0-4112 GCF_015207865.1 Dolichospermum sp. LEGE 00246 | reverse complement strand
TAAGTTTTTTCCGCGTGCCTTTTGTTAGGTATAAGCAACTTTTTTAGCTTTTATTGTTCTCGTAATGCCTACGCGAACAAAATATTTTTGACTTTACCCTCTATCTCCCCTTAACCGAACAGTATTGCCTTACTATGTAAGGACTTAACCTGATATCAAGTATTAATTTTCTCTAACTAGTCTAGGAGAGCCATTTAGTCTAGAAAATCAAAGCAAAAAAAGTTATTCAATTTTACCAAACCACCAAACATCAAAAATTAATAACTTAATAAAACCTGGAAAAGTCACCCTTTCACCACTTGCAGTTATCCATAAACAATGTTATGATAGAACATAATAAAATCAATTTAGGCTAAAAACTAAAATATCAAAATTGCCCAACTAAAAAACCTCCCAAAAAACCTTAAACTAACGCACCTTTCCAGCAACATTACCAAGTTCGGAGTAATCCCAAGAGTGCATTTGACGGAAAGGAAGACCCATCTTTTGGAAGACATACTTCTCTTTCACACCAGAAGCAACTAGGTCTGGCTTCAATGCTTTGATGAACTCTTCAAATTCGTAAGCGGTAACGTCGTCATAAACGATAGTTCCGTTTTCGATGTAGTGAGTAGTACGTTTATAGTCGTCATTATGACCGAACTCATAACCTGTACCAATCATCTTCATTCCCAAATCTTGGAAAGCGGGAACAACGTGACGGGGACGTAAACCACCAACCATCATTGCTACAGTCTTACCTTCCAAACGGGGGCGATATTGACTAACGATCGCATCCATGGTAGGTTGATACTTAGCAATTACTTTTTCAGCATTTGCTTGGATTTTTGCATCAAACTTAGAAGCGATTTCACGTAAAGATGCAGCAATCTTGGTAGGACCAAAGAAATTATATTCTAACCAGGGTATACCATAAGCTTCTTCCATGTGACGGCTGATGTAGTTCATCGAGCGGTAACAGTGGATGAGGTTCATCTTCACGTTGGGGGTCATCAACATTTCGTTGATTGTACCGTCACCAGACCATTGAGCAACAACGCGCAAACCGATTTCTTCTAACAAAATCCGGCTCGCCCAAGCATCACCACCGATGTTATAGTCACCAATGATGGCTACATCATAAGGAGTGCCTTCAAACTTCAATGTACCGTCTTTCTTAGCTTGATCTGCTCTGGGGAATACCCAGTCACGAATCATGTCGTTAGCGATGTGGTGTCCTAAAGACTGAGACACACCACGGAAACCTTCGCAACGGACGGGAATAACTGGCTTACCGATGGTTTTGGCTGTATTTCTAGCTACTGCTTCGATGTCATCCCCAATCAAACCGATAGGACATTCAGATTGAATAGAAACCCCACGATTTAAGGGGAATAATACATCTAATTCTTCAATTAATTTAGTCAGTTTTTTGTCACCACCAAACACGATATCGCGTTCTTGGAAGTCGGAGGTGAAGTGCATAGTACCGAAGGTGTCAATACCTGTTGTACCTAAGTAATAGTTACGACGACCAGACCAAGACCAGTAACCGCAACCAACAGGACCGTGACTAATGTGGATCATGTCCTTGATAGGACCCCAAACCACACCTTTAGAACCTGCGTAAGCACAACCACGAGCGGTCATTACACCAGGCAATGATTTGATGTTAGATTTAACACCACAATCAGCCTTACCTTCTTCAAATACGTTTAAATGCTTCTCGCGCTTCTTAGCAGCTTTTTCGGGGTAAGCTTTGAGAACTTCTTTAACTAGTTCTTTTCTTTGTTCAACAATCTTCTTGTCGTCTGGAGGAGTCATTGTTAGTCTCTCTTGCTCCTAAAGGAACGAAAATAGGGATGAATTTTGGGAAATGGAATACCATCCCCCTGTAGCGATAGGGGAAATGTTGGTCAAAGGTGAGAGCTTTTGATGTGCTGCTCTCTGCCTTTTTCCTGGTGCTAGAAAATTCTTTCTTCGTAGCGAATTATGCCTATTTAGCCAGCATTTTTGCAGCGTTTTCTTCGCTTTCGAGAATACCGAACTCAATCAACAATTCTTCCAATTCTTCCATTTCGATAGGTGTAGGAATGGTGAGGTTGGTGTTGTTGATGATCTTCTTAGCTAGTGCGCGGTATTCGTTAGCTTGTTTGCTATCAGGTGCATACTCGTTCACTGTCATCCGACGTAGTTCGGCGTGTTGAACTATGTTATCGCGGGGAACGTAGTGAATCATTTGGGTGTTCAACCGTTTTGCCAAGGTTTCGATTAATTCGATTTCTCGGTCTGTGTTACGGCTGTTACAGATCAAACCACCTAAACGAACTCCACCGGAGTGAGCATATTTAAGTACACCACGAGCGATGTTGTTTGCAGCGTACATCGCCATCATTTCACCTGATGTAACGATGTAGATTTCTTGTGCTTTACCTTCACGGGTAAGACTATTGATATAATCTAAATTCACGTAAAGTGTTTATTTTCTACAATGTTTACTGCGATCATTGTCAGAAATGGACAGTTTTTTTATTAGGGTGAATCTAGGGTATGAACAGATCACAGGAAGCATTTGCCGATTTTCAACCAACAGCTATCACGGATGGGGGATATTTAGGTAGAATGCAAGCAGTAAATGACCAAGAAGTTCACATCAAAACTAAGTTAGAAACGGAATTAAAAGCAGTAAATACTAGACTCAAAGCAGCTAAGGTTTGTGTTTATATCCGAAAATCTGGTAATTGTTTACAGTTGAGAAGTACCCTACCTATTAAACCAGGGGATATTGATAAAAACGGTAGTGGGACAAAACAATATGATATTTCTTTGAATATTCCCTTTAATTTTGATGGTTTGAATACGGCAGAAGAAGAGGCTTATGAACTAGGAAAACTGATTGCTAGAAAACAATTTCATTGGACGGATAAATATTTAGGAAAAACAAGAATTAGAGCTAATTTACAAAATATTAGTGACTTAATTATAAATTTTGAAGAAAATTATTTTCAAACTAGAAAACGGACTCTGAAAAGTGAAAATACTTTTAATAGTTATCTATATATTGCCCAAAAGCATTTACCGAAGGATAAACTAGCGATAAATGCTAATTTTATTGAAGCTGTGCAATCTTGTAGTTCTTCGGATAGTGTAAAAAATGAGTTAATTAAGGTGATTCGGGTGTTATGTAAATGTTCTGGTTTAGAAATACCTGAGTTAAATAACTTTAAAATCCAAGCTACTGCTAAAAGAAAGCGGGATATACCGACAGATTTAGAAGTTGAGAAAGAATATTTAAGGTTTCAAAACTATGCTTTGAACCGTCCCACTAAGTTAATAAATAGGGAAGATCGGAATAATTGGAAATTATGGAGATGGGTATATGGAATGTTGGCAACTTATGGATTAAGACCATTAGAAATTTTTGTTAAACCTGATTTGAATTGGTGGTTATCATCAGATAATACTATGAATACATGGCGAGTAAATGAAGAATGTAAAACTGGAGACAGGGAAGCATTACCATTATATCCGCGTTGGATTGAGAGTTTTAATTTAAAGAATGATCAAGAAGCAATTGAGTTATTAAAAGCAAAGATTGCCGATAAAATTACCAGTAAACAAATTAATGCCGTGCGACATGGTACAGATAGATGGTTTAGATTTGTAGAAATTCCTTTTCAACCCTATGATTTACGTCATGCTTGGGCAATTAGAGCGCATTTGATGGGGATTCCTATTAAAGCTGCGGCTGATAATTTGGGTCATTCTGTGAATATGCACACTTCCATTTATCAGAAGTGGTTTAGTTTAGAAAATCGCAATGTGGCTATTGAAGAAGCTATTAAGAAGAAGTCAAAGGCGGAAGAGTTGCAAGAGATGGTTATTCACTTGGAAAGGGAAAATGATCGGTTAAGAATTGAGAATGAACGATTGAGGTTGCAGATAGCAAATTTAGATTTAATACAAGTAGTTAAGTAACAGAATAACCTCTTGTAATTTACCAATATAAGTAGGTGAACAGAAAAATTTAAAGGTATGTAAAGAAAAGTTAACCTAATTAGCTTTGTTAAATTTAGTACGTTCTGTCCGGTGTTTTCCTTTTTTACCTCTGGTTTCAACACCATCCATAACTG
>NZ_JADEWA010000479.1:0-4114 GCF_015207865.1 Dolichospermum sp. LEGE 00246 | reverse complement strand
TGTGTATAAGAGACAGCCCCCAACCCCTGCTTGCCCTCACCCGTCATTTTCGGGTTGACAGACTACTAGGGTGTGTAAAGCATAGAACGACAGGGTAACGCACCAAATCTTTGATCATGGTGCTAAGGATTTTTTCTTTGTTCCTTGATTTGGCGTAGGGTTTGAATAAGTTTTTTACTAGATTCAGTAGAGACAGCGGGAGCATTACTATTGGGTGTTGCTGACGTGATAGAACCAAGATCATTTACTGGTGGAGTCTCAGGGGGTAATTTTTGAGAGTTGGGAGTTACTGAAGGTTTGATTTGAGGTTCAAATACCTTTTCTGTATTTGAAGTTGCGGGAGGTTGAATCTTAGAACTTACGCCTGTAGCATTGGGATTATTTTGGAACTTCAGTTGGAAAGGATAAGAACTAATTAACTGCTTATCAGCTTGAGGTGGATTGGCGATGAAAAATTCTCTAACCTTAGATTGTAGCTGCGGCGATTCTGCTCCTGCTTGGAACTTAATATCTAAGACCTTACCATCTGCATCTACAACTAATCTACCCACAACTGTTCCTTCCATCTCAGGTGTATCTGTAGAGATGGTTTCACGAATTACCCCTTTCTCTTTTACATTGGGGTATTCTTGGCGAATATTTTGTCTAAGAGTATTGTAAGAATTCAGTTTAGCCAGTAATTGTTCCGTTCGCTTACCTTTTGATGCAGATTCATTTGTGATGATTGCTGGTGATTTTCCCTGAGAATTATCTGTTAAAGCCAATTTTTCCCCATACTGAGGGACTTTAATGGCATTATTTCCTGATTCCACTGTTTGTGGTGCTGAAATACCCGCTGCTGTTGTACTGCCAATATCAATGGCTTCAGCAGATGGATTATTTAGTGGTTCTCCTGGTATTTCATTACTTTGTCGCAGTTCTGGCAACTTATTAATACCTAGAGGTGCAGTTTCTCGTATTTGCTGATCTAAATTATTGACAAAAGGAGAGGTCGAAGCAGTTGGGGGGTTATATGTACTTCTGGCTGGCAATCTAGACATTGCTATTTGTAAATCATTGCGAGTCAATCTTTCAATAGATTGCCTACTGGGTAGATAAGACAGGTTCAAGTTGGTTGGCGAACTCGGAATAGCTGGTAATACCGACTGACTAGATAATTCCGGTTGTAAAGCGGGATAGCTAGTTAATGGACTACTCAAATTAATACCTGGTAGTTGTTGCTGTAGGGGTAATTGGGGTTGCTGTAAAGCTACCTGGGATGTGCTAGGAGGTTGTGGTAATCGGCTTTGATCAGCCGCGCTCAATTCTATTAATCCGACTGCTTTGGGTGAGTCAGTTTTAGAAGAGTGATTAGAGTTAACTGGCATTAATGGCACAATCAAGGCAATAGCACCGTGGATACCAAGGGAGGCTATGGCGGCTATTCCCGTTGGTTGTCCGAATATTTCTGGTATGTTTTTTAGGAGAGATACGTAAGACATACTGTTATGGTTGATTCTGATCAGTGAAAGTTGAATAGAAATTTTATCAACAAAGAATTCAGGGGTTATCCCAATCGTGAAGTTAATATCCCACAGTATCATCTACTGAGAGACGGGGGAATAATGATACTCAAGGTAAAATTGATTAACTCCTGAAATCGGTGTCTTCTGAACTATTTTTTATTTTTTAGACTATTTTGCCATTGCCAAGACGCATCTTATTCCCATACATAATAACTTCTCCAGGGGATAAGTTCAACAGGGGAATTAATAATATCTTCAGTTTTTATGTTTGGGAACTGGGAACAGGGAAATTAATTGGTAATATCAAGTCTGGAAATTGAGTCTTCCCTGTTCCCTGAATCGAGGAATGAATTTAATTTTATCCAACTACTTATAGAATAATAAGTCAAGCAATTTGATACGTAGGAGTATTAAAATGGGACTGAGTGAAGAAATAATGAATTCTAGTCATAAGGACTTAATTGTCCAAGACTGCTGCACCATGATAGACCTACAACTAGCATCTAAGTCAGGCATGAGTGGCATAGCCCTAAAAGCCGCCTTTGCTGCACTGAAGGGAATTCAACCGGGTTATATCCCCAATGTTATTGAGTCCCTCCTCCCAGTTTGCTTAACTGCAATTGATCCCATCTGGAGTGAAGGAGTGCAACATGGTGAACCAGTAAAATACCTCACAGCAAATAGTGATCGCACTGCAAATGCGCTATTGAGCGTAACCGATGCCAGGGTTAAAAATACGAAACGCCAACTTGTGCGAGGAACTTACGAAAAATTCCGTAATTCCGCAGAAAAGCACGTACAAGAAGCAGTACCAGATTTAGCTCAAGTGATTGGTAAGTATGCGAATAATTAGGATTTGCTGACAAAGTTGTCTGTGAAGGCAGGGAACAGGGAACAGGGAACAGGGAACAGTTTCAACGATCTGGATATCCTCAATTTTCCCAGTCCGACCAGGAAAAATGCACCTATTTTGAGACACCATCAGCCAAAACCTTGCGCTTTTTTGTGATAAAAATCAGCAAAACCTTTATTAATAAACGGTTTTAGCTTTATTCAGCAAGCCCTAATTAGGGTTTGCACCAAAAATAGAAGTTAGTCTTTCGGTCTTGGGATGCGCTTCCACGTAGGCTACGGGAGCGCATATCCCTAAAAGCCAACTTGCAGATATCCTGCTTCATGATATAATTTATTATTGATGATATTGAGTTAAAAAGTCCCTAATTCAGCCGAAAATATGACACTTGCCTATAGAACAGAGGGATGTCTCCGTATTGGTCAACAAGCTCCCGACTTTACAGCAACAAGCGTAGTAGATCAAGAGTTTAAGTCAATTAAATTGTCTGATTATCGTGGTAGATATGTTCTTCTGTTGTTCTATCCCTTAGATTTTACCTTTGTTTGTCCAACTGAAGTAACAGCATTTAGCGATCGCTACCCAGAATTTAGCCAACTAAATACAGAAATCTTGGGTATTTCCGTTGATAGTGAATTTTCCCACCTCGCTTGGATTCAAACAGATCGTAAATCTGGTGGAGTCGGTGATATAAATTATCCCCTAGTTTCCGACATCAAAAAAGAAATTAGTGCCGCTTACAACGTTCTTGACCCAAACGCTGGTATTGCTTTGCGGGGTTTATTCATCGTAGACAAAGATGGTATTCTGCAACACTCCACTATTAATAACTTAGCATTTGGTCGCAATGTGGATGAAGCCCTGCGAACATTACAAGCAATTCAGCACGTTCAGTCCCATATTGATGAAGTTTGTCCTGTTAATTGGCAACCTGGAGACAAAACCATGAATCCTGATCCGGTGAAGTCTAAAATTTACTTTGCTGATATTTAGAGAATGGGAAATTTGGTAATTAAACTTCTAATTTTGAATTTTTTATGCTGACTTCAACTGATTTTACTGGCTTATTTAATGAGCGATTTTTCCATAATTTCCTACCCATACCAGCGCTAGATAATTTTAGATTGGGTGTAGGCACACCAGATTTTAAACTATCAGATATTACCAATAATGCTGTAGTTAAGCTATCTGATTTTCGCGGTAAACAACCTGTAATAATTGCCTTTACCAGAATATTTACCGAAAAGCAATATTGTCCATTTTGTTATCCCCATATTCAAGCTTTAAATGAGAACTATGAACAGTTTAAAAATCGGGGAATTGAAATTTTATTAATTACCAGCACCGACAAAAAGCAAAGTCAAATAATAGTTCAAGACTTGGGCTTAAAAATGCCATTATTAAGTGATTCCAGTTGCCATACATTTCGTACTTATAAAACTGGACAAGCATTAGGAGCGCCCTTACCAGCACAATTTGTATTAGATAAAGATGGCAAACTGCTCTACAGACATTTATTTTCTTTTTTAGATCATAATGCTAGTATAGAGACACTTTTGGAAAAATATAATTGAATAGAACGCAGTTTAAGAGGGTGTTTGAAAAGTTTTTAATGTATAAACAGACCCCTCTCCAAACCTCTCCCCGAAGCGGGGAGAGGCTTTGAAAACCCCCTTCCCTCGTAGGGAAGGGGGCAGGGGGGTTAGGTTTTTGGAGATTATCGGTTTCATCTAATACTTTTAAAACATCCTCTAAG
>NZ_JADEWA010000478.1:0-4124 GCF_015207865.1 Dolichospermum sp. LEGE 00246 | reverse complement strand
AATGAATTTTCCTAGTATTTAGTCATCTTTTAGATGACTTTCGCTATTAGCAAGGAACTTGAGTTCCTTGCGGGATGAAGATTTTGCGTTAAGTTGACACCATTAAGCTTTTGCTTTACCCCTACCCGCAGAATCAAATAATTAAGCCGTGTTGAGTATAAGTAATTGGACAAAAATATTTACAGTCATTGCGAGCGAAGGGAAGCAATCACAACCCTTGGAATTGCTTCATTTCACGTCGTTCCATTAGTGTCGAGTAAGTAAGAATAAGACATTTTTACAGTTCAATATCATCTAGGGGTAATAATCCTTCATCAACATTGGGAAAATCTTCTTCAATATCATCTAAGGTGGCAAAAATTTCCAGGAGGGATTTTTTCTGATAGGGCATTCATGACAGTGCGAGGTAGAAGGCGACGCAATCGGAGGGCGATCGCACATCATCAATGGTATAATCACTATCACTTCAAAAAGCGGTGATCTATTTAAATTGAAATAAAACTGTCTGATAGCGAAGCGTGGCGCAAGCCATATCAGGATGTCCAGAATTAAAGGATGAACAGGATGGAAACAGAAAAATATAGAGATGTAAAAATGAATGAATTAGCACCAATCATTAAATTAGGTAATCCGATATTACGACAAAAAGCTGCTGCGGTTGAGAATATTCAAAGTCAAGAAATTCAAACCCTGATTGATGAATTAATTACCTCAGTTGCTCAAGCTAATGGGGTGGGAATTGCTGCACCACAAATAGCAGCATCCTACCGTTTATTTATCGTCGCTTCCCGTCCTAATGCTAGATATCCCCATGCGCCAGAAATGCAACCAACAGCAGTGATCAATCCCCGAATTGTTGCCAATTCTTCAGAAGTGGTTAAAGATTGGGAAGGTTGTTTAAGTGTTCCTGGAATTAGGGGTTTAGTTCCTAGATATCAAACAATTGAAGTTGAATATACAGACCGTTATGGCAATTTACAAAAACAAGAATTAACTGATTTTATTGCCCGAATTTTTCAACATGAGTATGATCATCTCGAAGGATTAGTATTTTTAGATCGGGTAGAAAACAATCAGGATTTAATTAGTGAGGAAGAATATCAGAAATCTGTAATGGGTAATGGGTAATGGGTAATGGGTAATGGGTAATGGGAAGAAAAATATTATTCCCTTCCCACAATTTCATCAAAATCCTAATTTTTCTAAGATGGGTTTTGTGGATACTATATGTCGTTCTAAACCAAGTTCTTTGGGACTGACACCTAAAGCTAAAGCAATCAATTGGGGTAGGTGTAAGATTGGTAAACCTAATTTTTGACCAATTACTTTTTCCACTTCTGGTTGACGAGAATCTAAATTCAAATGACACAGCGGACATGGTGTGACAATACAATCAGCCCCATTGGCTAAAGCTTCTTGAATATGATTTCCGGCCATTTGGAAAGATTCGGTTGTCGCGTAGCTGGATAAAGGCCAACCACAGCATTGAGTTCTGCCACGATAATATACAGGTGTAGCCCCTACAGCCCGAAATACATTTTCCATTGCTTCGGGTTGAAAAGGATCATCATAGGGCATGGATTTTTGAGCGCGGAGTAGATAACAACCATAGAAAGCTGCACATTTTAATCCACTTAATTTTTTGGTGACTCGCTGGGTAATTTCTTCTAAACCATAATCTGCGACTAAAGCATAAAGAAGATGTTTAACTTCTGTACTCCCCCGATAGGGTGAACAGCCTTCTTTTTCTAATAAACCATTAACTTTGTGGAGATAGTCGGGATTTGTTGATTGGCATTCTTTTAACCGTTCATCAACATGACCGATTACACCCTGGCAAGTGCTGCAATGGGTGAGTAACGGGAGATTTAATGATTCTGCTAAGGCGATATTTCTGGCGTTAACTGTGTCTTCTAAGAGTTGAGAATCTTCTTTAAATGTCCCTGAACCACAGCAAGAGGCTTTTTTCAGTTCAACCAGTTCAATACCCAAGGCTTGGGTGAGAGATTGGGTTGACATATACAGTTCTCGACAAGCTCCTTGAGCTACACAGCCTGGATAATAAGCGTATTTTAGCGTTTTAGATAGCATAGAATTATATTAGGTTTAATGTTTTAGATGTGATGGGTATTTATTGGGAGTTAATTGGGTTATTCAACTCTCTATCTCTGATTTTCAGGATCTCCTTAATCTTTAATCCCCAGTTTTAATGATAGAACCTATACTCAGGTTCACTCTTTCCGATAAGATGTATATGCCCAAAAAAAACTTTGTTCATTTAGAGCAAATCATAGCAACTTGTTAAGGACTTTTATTTATGAGCCAAGCAGATATTTTTGAAAAGGTTAAAGCAATTATCGTTGAGCAACTTAGTGTAGAAGATGAGGCTAAGGTTACACTACAAGCCAGTTTTGTTGATGATTTAGGGGCTGATTCCCTAGATACAGTTGAATTGGTAATGGCTTTGGAAGAAGAATTTGATATCGAAATTCCTGATGAAGCGGCTGAAAAAATTCTCACTGTTCAAAACGTTATAGATTATATAAATAATCACGTTGCTGCATCTGCATAGACAAATTTTAATTCAGTATTGGCGGGTTTAAATGGACACTTTAAGAGTATATTAATTAACTGGATAAACCCGCCCGTACATGAGTGTTGAGTGTCTAAGCTATAAGTTTGACTTCAAAAAAAAGCACTAAAAGTTCATAATATTGAGCAAACAGTATACTCTTGGACTTTGGATACTTAACTCGGAACTCAGCACTCCTTATTGTCCAATCTGCTGCTTTTTCGCCATATTTAATGTAATCATGACAGACTATAAACGTAACCGCGTTGTTGTAACAGGTGTGGGCGCGGTTACACCTATTGGTAACACATCTTCTGAATATTGGGAAGGATTATTAAGCGGACGCAATGGAATTGACTATATCACTGCTTTTGATGCGTCTAAACATAGTTGCCGCATTGCGGGTGAAGTTAAAAACTTTGATCCAGAGAGTTATTTAGAACGCAAAGAAGCCAAGCGGATGGATCGGTTTGCCCAATTGGGTGTATCGGCAGCTATTCAAGCTGTAGCAGATGCGGGTTTGGTGATTAATGATCTCAATGCAGAACAAGTTGGTGTGATCATCGGTTCGGGTATTGGTGGAATTAAGGTATTAGAAGACCAACAAACCACTTACTTGAATCGCGGACCGGATCGTTGTAGTCCCTTCATGATTCCCATGATGATTGCCAACATGGCAGCAGGATTAACGGCAATTCATACGGGTGCAAAAGGTCCAAATTCCTGTTCTGTAACGGCTTGTGCTGCTGGTTCTAATTCTATCGGCGATGCTTTTCGTCAAATTCAAGGCGGATATGCCCAGGCGATGATTTGCGGTGGCTGTGAGGCGGCAGTTACACCTTTGTCGGTGGCGGGGTTTGCGGCTGCTCGCGCTTTATCAACTCGCAATGATGATCCAGCCCATGCTTGTCGTCCGTTTGATCGGGATCGGGATGGCTTTGTTATGGGTGAGGGGGCAGGAATTTTAATTCTTGAAGAATTGGAACACGCCATTAGTCGTGGTGCAAAGATTTATGGGGAAATTGTCGGTTACGGGATGACCTGTGATGCTTATCACATGACTTCGCCTGTTCCTGGTGGTTTAGGTGCGGCTAGAGCAATTGAATTAGCTTTAAAAGATGGGGCGCTGACACCGGAAATGGTTAGTTATATCAATGCTCATGGAACTAGTACACAAGCTAATGATGTGAATGAAACTGCTGCTATTAAGAAAGCTTTGGGGGAGTATGCTTATAAGGTGGCGATTAGTTCGACTAAATCCATGACAGGACATTTGTTAGGTGGTTCTGGTGGGATTGAAGCTGTAGCGACAATTTTGGCGATCGCTCATAACAAAATTCCCCCCACCATCAATATCGAAAATCTTGATCCTGAATGTGACCTAGATTATGTTCCCCATACTAGCCGTGATCAGGTAGTCGAGGTGGCTTTATCTAATTCTTTTGGCTTTGGTGGTCATAATGTTACCCTGGCATTCAAGAAATTTACTCTCTAGTGATTTGCAAATAAAAAATATCCTATCGCTGTTAGGGCAGGGGGCAGGGGGCAGGGG